>CAYVLL010000056.1:0-7899 GCA_964452235.1 uncultured Woeseiaceae bacterium | reverse complement strand
TGGACGGCACCTGATGCTGCTGGCGCCACACACGGAGCTGGCTCTATGATCCGCGCACATGCATTTTTGTGGTTGCAGCATCTCACGCCGAAGTACCTGCTGACAGCACTGGTGCGCTGGCTGGCCGGTATCCGCTTGCCGGCGGTCAAGAATTTCCTGATTCGTAAT
This sequence comes from uncultured Woeseiaceae bacterium, assembly GCA_964452235.1. Lineage (GTDB taxonomy): Bacteria > Pseudomonadota > Gammaproteobacteria > Steroidobacterales > Woeseiaceae > IDS-8. Next base: position 7,731 of record CAYVLL010000056.1, on the reverse strand, counting down.
TTCGTCAAGCTCTACAAGGTAGAGGTGGATGACGTCGCACGACCGGTACCCGATGGCTTCGTCGACTTCAACGATTTCTTCACGCGCGAACTTGCGGACGGTGCTCGTCCGATCGATTCGTCCTCGCGTTCGATCGCTTCACCGGTCGATGGCATCGTCAGTGCTGCCGGACCGATCATAGGAGACCGGCTGCTGCAGGCGAAAGGTATCGATTACCGAATCGAAGACCTGCTGGCAACGGACCTGGCCGATGCGGCGCTTTTTGAGAATGGCGCGTTTGCCACCCTTTACCTGGCACCATTCAATTACCACCGGGTGCACAGCCCGCTGGCTGGCAGGCTGAAGGCCTTGCGCTACGTACCTGGCAGCCTGTACAGCGTCAACGAGATGACCGTGCAGACGCGGCAGGGGCTTTTCACCCGCAACGAACGCCTCGTACTGCTGGTGGAAACCGACCACGGACCCACGCCAATCCCCATGGCAATTGTCATGGTTGGCGCGCTCAACGTCGGGTCGATTACCACCCCCTGGACCGGCGTGATCCGGCCGCAACAGGCGGGTGTGGTCAGCGACCTCACGCCGCCGGAAACCGCCGGTGAGCCGGTGGAATTCGACAAGGGTGGCCTGTGCGGCTGGTTCAACATGGGATCGACGGTAATCGTGCTGTTGCCGCCGGAGACCTGCCGCTGGCACAGCAACCTGCGGCCCGGCAATCTCGTCACGATGGGCGAAGCGATCGGCACATTGATCGATCACGACGGATCGACCACATCGATCGACAATGACGGAAGCTGACTGGCGGCCGGCAGCGAGCCTCGCAACTGCGCAACGACGGGCCGCCATGCTCGATCGTGCACGGCGGTTCTTCGCTGAACGCGACGTTCTGCAAGTCGACACGCCTTCGTTGTCGCCCGCCGCCGTGAGCGATCCACACATTGACAGCATACGGGCGACGCTGCCGCTGCACGGCGGCACAAAGCTTTTTCTGCGCACGTCGCCCGAATACGCCATGAAGCGCCTGTTGTGTGCCGGCTACCCGGACATTTACGAAATCGCACGGGTTTACCGCGACGGCGAATCCGGACAACGGCACCAGCCGGAATTCACCCTGATCGAATGGTATCGGCACGGATTCTCACTGGACGACATGATGCGGGAATCGGTGGAATTGCTGACGGCGCTGCTCGAACCATCGCGACTGCAAGGCCGGGCCGTCTATCGTTCGTACGCCGCGGCCTTTCGCGAACTCATCGATATCGATCCATTCACGGCGGATCTGGATTCCCTGCGTCGCGCGAGCGGTGCGGACGGACGCCTTGCGGCGGCACTCGGTGAGCGCCGCGACGATTGGCTGGACCTGCTTCTTGCCACGCGCGTGGCAACGCGTTTCGAGCGCAATCGTTTGACCGTGCTGCACCATTACCCGGCCAGCCAGGCAGCACTTGCTCGCCTGAACCCGCAAGATCCCGCAGTCGCCGAACGCTTCGAAGTGTTCTATGGTGATCTGGAACTGGCTAACGGTTTCGTCGAGCTCACCGATGCCGCGGAACAAACACAGCGTTTTGCCAGCGACCAGGAAGTTCGGCAGGCGCTGGACAAGCTGTGCGCACCGCTGGACGACCGGTTTCTCGCAGCCTTGCGGTCTGGATTGCCCAGCTGCGCCGGCGTTGCCTTGGGCTTCGAGCGACTGTTGATGATCAATGAAAAGAGCGACGATATTCGCTCGGTTGTCACCTTTCCGTTTGACGCGAGCTGGTTGCCATGACGACAGAATCGAAAACCGATTTCCAACTGCTCGCCCGGCAGCTTGACGCGCTGATTGGTCAGGAAAGCGACACCCTGGCCAACGCGGCGAACTTCGTCGGTTTGCTGTTTCATGCGCTGCCGAAAATCAACTGGCTCGGCATCTATGTACTGCGGGGTGATGAACTTGTCCTTGGGCCTTTCCAGGGGCAGCCTGCCTGCGTGCGTATTCCGGTCGGCCGGGGTGTATGCGGAACGGCCGCAAAACTTTTGCAGACCGTGCGCGTCGCCGATGTGCACGCTTTTGCCGGACACATCGCCTGTGACCCGGCATCGCGATCCGAGATTGTCGTGCCACTGATGCCGCATGGGCAACTTGCCGGTGTGCTGGATATCGACAGTCCGGTGCTCGATCGTTTCACCGACGCCGATCAACAGGGTGTCGAATTGCTGTGCCGAAATTTTACCGGCAGCCTCGAACGCAAGGGCGTTGGCGGGTCCGCCTTTATTTGACCCGCGAGACGTATTCCCCCGAGCGCGTATCGACACGGACCAATTCACCCTGCTCAACGAACAGCGGTACTCGCACGACAGCGCCGGTCGACAATTTGGCCGGTTTGACGCCGCCGCTGGCAGTATCGCCGCGCACCCCCGGATCGGTTTCGACGATTTCAAGGTCCACGAAATTGGGCGGTGTCACGACCAGCGGCACGTTGTTCCACAACGTAATCTGGCAGGTGTCCTGTTCCTTCAGCCAGTCCCGGGCATCGGCGACGGCATGCGCGTCGGCGGCGTATTGTTCAAACGAGTCGGGCACCATGAAGTGCCAGAATTCCCCGTCCGTGTACAGATACTGCATGTCGGTATCGACGACATCCGCCGCCTCCAGGCTTTCGCCGGACTTGAAAGTCTTCTCGACCGTCCTGCCGGTGCGGAGATTGCGGATCCGCACCCGGCTGAATGCCTGCCCCTTGCCAGGCTTGACGAACTCGTTTTCGACGATGACATAAGGGTCGCCGTCGAGCATCACCTTGATGCCGGATCGAAACTCGCTGGTTGAAATACTGGCCATGCACTTACCTGGCCCGGTCGGGCCTTGAACATTGATAGTTAAAGACTTTTTGCTGACGCCGCTGGCCGGCTCACGCAAACGCGGTATCATACCCGCTGCCGCGCGGCGAAAACAGGACCCGCACCGGCGTCCGCTGGCAGCAATGCCAGTTGCGAAAGGTGGCCCAATGCCTGCCTTAATTTGATACCCGTCACGGTTTCGCCCGACGGCAAGCGACTGACAGAGTGCGGTTGTATAAACTGACTGGCGGATCATCTGCCCGCGCGGGCCTTCCGCCACCATTCCCGGTCACATCCACAGGTACAACAAATTGAACGAGCGACAAAGCATTTCAATCGCCGTGCTGAGTGCAACGCAGGACGACGTTGAACTTGTCAACCGGACGCTCCGGGACGGAGGCAGCGCTGCGCATTGCTTCTGGGTGGCCACGCCCAATGCGCTCGACGCCATCCTCGACGCGGAGAATATCGAACTGCTGGTCATGAACATCGACAGCTACGCAGACACAATTCGCCAGGTCATCAAGCAAAAGGAATCATTCAGCCCCGAAGTGCCGCTCATTGCCGTTAGCCGGTCCGTGAACGAAGCCGGCATCATGGATGCCATGAAGCAGGGCGCCAGCGACCTCGTCTCCATCGATGGCAAGGATAGGCTGCGCGCCGTGGTAAGCCGGGAATTGCGCGCGTATCGCGTCGAGCAGGCGCTCAATTCGACCATCAATTCAGCGACCGAGTATCGACGGCAGCTGCACGACTACATGCAGGGATCTGCGAAAGCGATTGCCTACGCCCAGGAAGGCATCGTGACCGACGTGAATAGTGCCTGGCTGACGCTTTTTCATATTGCCGACAAGAGTGAAATTGTCGGCATGCCACTGATGGACAGCTTCGAGTCGCAGAGCCAGGCAGCCATCAAGGGCGCAATCGTTGCAACCGTCAAGGGCAAGTGGCAGAGGGGCCAGACACTGGCCGCCCGCTCGCGGCTGGGTCAGAGCGAAGCCGTCGAACTGACCCTCGAGTTGCAGCTCGTGGACTTCGATGACGGACCGCACGTGCAGGTCTGCATCGCGCCGCCCGAGGAAAAAGCCCAGGAATCCACCAGGACAGTGCAAGAAGCGCTCAAGCGCGACCCGACGACGCTTTTCTTTCATCGTGTGCAGTTTCTCGAAAAGCTTGCGAAACGCCTTGGCAAGAAACCGAAGTCAGGGCTGCACGTCCTGGCATTGATCAAGCCGGATCATTTTTCCGAACTGCGCAAGGTAATCGGCATTCTGCCGACCGAAGAAGTGCTGGCGCAGTTCGCCGAAGAGGTCCGCAAACGCATGCACCCTCGCGATATTGCGGGGCGCTTCGAGGGAACTTCCATCATGGTGCTTCTCGAGCGTGGAAACGAACGCGATGCAGAATCGTGGGCGCAGCAGCTCGTCGAACACCTGCATGACTTCGAGTTCAGGATTGGCGAGCGATCGGTCAATCTGACCTGCACGGTCGGCATCTGCTCGGTCAGCGGCGTCTACTCCAACATGGAGGAACTCGTGACCGCAGTGGCCGAAGCACAGGAACTGGGCCGAAAGAACGGTGGCAACGGTGTGTTCATGGGCGACTCGACCGATGCCGACACCCGACTGCGCAAGTACGACGCTATCTGGGTCAAGCACATCAAGTCCGCACTGATGGAGAATCGCTTTCGGCTCGCACAGTTGCCGATCGCGGGCCTGCGCAGCGACTCCCAAGCCATGTATGACCTGTTGGTGCGGATGATCGATGAGCAAGGCAACACGGTATTGCCGTCCGATTTCCTGCCTGCCGCCGAGCGCAATAACCTGATGAAAACCATCGACCGCTGGATTATCACCGCGGCGCTGGATTTCGCGGCCGAGAACGAAGCGGAGCGGGTTTTTGTACGCGTGTCTCAGCAATCGATGCAGGACGCTTCATTGATCGATTGGATGAAAAAGGAATTTGGCCGCAGGAAAGTCAAAGCGGGCAATCTGTGCGTGCAGATTCCCGAGCAGGAAGCAGCCAAGTCCATCAAGCCGACCCGACAAATGGTAGAACAGTTTCGCGCGCTGGGGGTGCGTTTCGCACTGGAGCACTACGGTGTCGACAAGAATCGCTTTCAGATTCTGGATATTTTGCGACCCGACTACATCAAGATCGATGGCGAACTGATGCATACGCTTACATCGGATCTGGGCATGCAGGAAAGCGTTCGACTGGTGGCCGAAGCTGCCGACCAGCGCGGCATTGAAACCATTGCCGAACGCGTCGAGACCGCCAATGCAATGGCGATCCTGTTTCAACTCGGTGTGCACTTCATGCAGGGTCATTATGTGCACGAGCCGGAAGTTGTCTTGCAGGAACTGCCACGAGTGTCACAAACGACGCTGGATGCGATCGGCTCGTCCTGAGCGGGGATTTGTTGGTGCCCGCCCTGCGGGCGAATGCAGTGACGATCGGGCATTTCCCATTCGCGCGCGGGGCGCGCTCCAACAATGTGACTCCTGTCACAGTTTTGTTGCAGCGACAGTCCTGAACGGGTTGTCAAAAGTCGAAACTTCGAACAAGTCCGTTTACAGAATACCTGCAGACTCCTAACCTCAACGCTATTCGGGCCCGGTTTCCAATAAGTGATCTCGTATAGCGGCCGCGGTGTCCTGCGACACATTGGCCATCGCAGAGATAGCGAAACCTGATTTCGATCCATCGGAGTGTTCAAGCGTGAAAGCAACGTCGCAAACGAATGATAAAAGCAACAGAAAGAAAAAGAATAAACGTCGAGTTGCCAGTGGTCATGGTGGCGATCGTTTGAACCGGGCGACTCCACGTCTCATGCTGCCCGCACTGCTCGCGCTTGGCGGTGGCTACGGGATCATGGCGAATAACGCCGCCGCGCTCGAACTGGGCGAGATCAGCGTTCAATCGGCCCTTGGTCAGCCGCTGCGCGCAAGTATCGCCTATGCGTTGGGGCCCAACGAAAGCATTCATAGCAGTTGTATTTACCTTCGGCCTGCAAACGCTTCACGTGGGTTGCCGGAAATTCGCAATGCAACAGTCAATGTAACGAATAGCGCGATTCGCCTGGCCGGCAGCACGGCTGTACGCGAACCGCTGCTGACTCTGCAACTTGTCGTTGATTGCCCTTACAGTGCCAATCTCAGTCGCGAGTACGCAGTATTCATTGAACCATCGACCCGATTGCAGACAGCTCCGGTTGTCGCCGCAACCGGCCCCTCAATTCGCAGCGTAGACCCGGTCGTCGGACGCGACGTCGCTCCTGCGGCGCAACGTGAGGTACGCCCGGCGACGACGTCCGCCGCTCCCATCCGTGGCGAGTCGCGCTACAGAGTACAGGCCGGCGATTCGCTGTCGGGTATTGCATCGCGCATCAGCGACCGCAACATCAGCCTGTGGCAAGCGGTCGAGGTAATTTTTGCCGCGAATCCCGATGCCTTCATCAACAATGACCGCAATCGTTTGCGCGCCGGCTCCGTCCTGGTATTGCCGGGTATGGGACAGGTCGACGTCCCCCGTTCCGTCGCCGGCACTGCCAGCTCGAGTGACCTGCCGGCAGCAGCGCCGACCAGCGTGCAACCCGTGGCAGCCGCACCCGCGTCGGTGGAACCGTCGGCGGTAACGCCTGGCGCGACCCGGACAACAGTGGACCCCGGTGAGACGGCTGGTTCAAGTTCGGCGGTAACAGGCTCTGCGGGTGCAGCGACACCTCGCACCGATGTCGCAGTGGATGCGGATAATCCATTCGTCACACCCGACGCTCCGGCGCAGACAGCCGGTGGGGGACAGCAATTCGCCCCGCCGCAGGAAACGATAGCGGATACCCGCATCGAGTCGCCGGCAACACCACGAATCGTCGTGAGTCCCGGCTCTTCATCGACAAGCGAGGGCTGGGGTTGGCTGGCTTGGCTCGGCGGCAGCGGTGTTGCCATTATTCTCGGCTTGCTGCTGTTCGGTCGACAGTTGAAGGACCGCTTTTCCCCACGCGGCGACCGTCTGATTCTTGGCACGAATCCGGGACGTCGTCGGACTGATGTCGGCAACACTGGTCAGAAAGCCGCGCCTGAGGATCTCGCCGCCACTGTCGAAGACTTCGCTCCTGACGCGCGCCCGGTAACGCTCGATGCCGACCTTGATTCGGGCCTGGGTTTCGACGATGACGAAATCGATCTGGCGCAGGAGTTCGGATTTTCGACCGCCCGCGATCTCTATGGCAGCGTTGATATTGAGCTGACTGAACTTGCAACGCCTGCACCCGAACAGTCGCCGACCGATATCATTCCTCCCAAACGCTTCTCCGAAAGCCTGATCCTCGAGAAGGAGGTTCCACCGAGTGACGACACGGGCGAATACGACTTGTCGATGATCGTCGACGCGACCCGCCAGTCAATCGATGAGGAGGCGGACACGACCAAGGACCTGCGCGCGGTACAGGTCGATACGGGCGACAACGAAACATTGGACGCCGACGACTACACGCTCAGCAAGGCGGTCGAATACAAGATTCTCGAGCAGGACTACGAAGCCGAGTTGACGGCTACACAGGCGCTGAACGTCGAACTGGTGAAAGCTGCCAAGGCCGCAACTGCCCGCCGCGACGCAAACGCGGACTCCGAGGCACCGACCGCCGAGTACGTCGAGCTTGGCGAGGAACTGACCGCGCACCTGCCCGTATCGTTTGACGAAGACCGTACAACCGAAATGCCGTTGAACCACGAGCCCGTTACGCAGGAACTGGCCGAGGTCGTCGAACTCGACGACAGTGGCATCAATGAGGAAGTCACTCGCGAACTGCCGGCAGCGGACAACGATGCGACCGTTGATATGGACATCGAATCGGCGACAGTCGACACGAAGAAATTGCGGGCATCCTGAGTCCCGGTACATTGAATCCTGGTAGGA
>CAYVLL010000055.1:0-12261 GCA_964452235.1 uncultured Woeseiaceae bacterium | reverse complement strand
AGGAGCCCGTATCACGGGCGATTCACCCTTTCGAAACGCGCTCGAAACGATTGTGCTCGCGATTTTTCGCGACCTCGCCTTCAGCAAACACCTGCCCGCTCATCGCGATGTACACGCCCGGGCTCACCACCTGCACTGCTGCGACCGCCATGCCGACATTGAAAACAGCATCCGTGGTCTTGAACCGTGCCGGGGCCAGGGCACCTGTCAGAACTATGGCCTTGTTCCTGATCGAGCGCAGTACCGCTGCCGTTTCGGTCATCGTGTCGGTACCGTGCGTAATGACGTAACGGCGCGCGTCATCCTGCTCCACATAGGCCCGCAACTCTTCGCGGTCTTCCGACGTCATTTCCAGGCTGTCCTTCCTGAAAAGCGGGACAACGTCGTAGTCGAAGCTCACCAGTCCATCGGTAAGAATATGCCGCACCTGCGATTCGCCTACTTCGAAATTGCTCATGGCGTCGAAATAGATCTTGTCAATTGTGCCGCCGGTCGAAATGAATCGAATAAACATCGCCTGCCGCAAATCACCGAGGGGCCTCTAGCATGCCATGTCCGTTGCGTGGCCAACAGGCCGGCCCTCACAGGACGGATTGAGCGAGCCTATTCGCGCCCTGCCCTGCTATCATTGACGTCATGAGCGTTTCTGAACGAACAGGCCGCGGGGGACTTACGGCCCTGATTGCTGCGGTGCTTTTCGCTGCCTTCGCGGCACTGTCCGGCGGCGCTTCGGCGCGCGCCGACGGTCTGGCGATCCAGGTCGATCTCGAAGGCGCGCTCGGCGTTGCGACCGCCGAATACATACTCGGCGGCCTCGAGGAGGCAGCGCAACGCGATGCCAACCTGGTCATTATCCGCATCGATACGCCGGGCGGGCTGGTCGAGCCCATGCGTGATATCGTGCAGGCGATTCTTGCGTCGCCAGTGCCGGTTGTTACGTACGTATCGCCCGGCGGTGCGCGCGCCGATAGTGCCGGTACGTATATCTTGCTTGCCAGCCATATTGCAGCCATGGCGCCAACAACGCATATCGGCGCGGCAACCCCGGTTTCGCTGGGTGGCGAAGGTCCGTCCGAACGACCTGCCCCGTTTGACCGGCCGTCACCCGACAACGAGGAGTCCGAGCCCGATTCCGAGGATCAAGACGACGTTGACAGAAGGAGCGGAGACACTGCGATGGAGCGCAAGGTCATGAATGACGCCATTGCGTATATCCGCGGCCTCGCCGAAACTCACGGCCGCAACGCGGAATGGGCGGAAAGTGCGGTACGAGATGCCGCCACGCTGACCGCGAATCAGGCACTCGAACAAAACGTAATCGACCTGATTGCATCCGATCGGAGCGAATTGCTCGCGGCGATCCACGGACGCGAAGTTAATCTCAATAATGTGCCGACGGTCATCGATACTGAAAACCTGCAGGTCGAAGTGTTGGAGCCGAGCTGGCGCATCAAGTTGCTGAGTACCATTGCGAGTCCTGAAATTGCCCTGTTGCTCGTGCTGGTCGGCATCTACGGGCTGATATTCGAGGGCTATAATCCCGGTGCCATCGTGCCCGGCGTCGTCGGTGTCATATCCTTGTTGCTGGCTGCATACGCCTTGCAGGTCATACCGGTCAATTATGCGGGTCTGGCGCTGATCATCGTGGGTATTGCTATGATGGTCGCAGAGGCATTTATCCCCAGTTTCGGAGCGCTGGGTCTTGGCGGCATTGCTGCATTCATATTCGGTGCGATCATGATGTTCGATACCGGAGTGCCGGGTTTCGGCATTTCGATACCCTTCGTGGTTACCCTGGCCATCGTTGCCGGGATTTTGCTGTTTCTGCTGGTCACCTATTTACTGCGCCTGCAGCGGCGGGGTGCTGTAAGCGGTCGTGGTTCGATTGTCGGCGGCACTGGCACAGCAATGCAGGATTTCACCGGGGCCGGACGGGTCTGGCTTGAAGGCGAGGCCTGGCAGGCGATAAGCGATGCGCCGGTGGCAAAAGGTCAGTCCGTGCGGGTACGCAATATGGACGGCTTGACTCTCATCGTCGAACCGCTGGCCGAGTCCGGTCCAACCCACCTGAAAATGCAAACCTGATATCCAGGCTGTCGAGGAACTCTCATGACGCTACCAACACTCGGACTTATCGCGGCGATTATTGTCGTACTGTTATACAACACCGTAAAAGTACTCAAGGAATACGAACGTGGCGTCGTGTTTTTCCTGGGACGGTTCCAGAAAGTAAAGGGTCCCGGCCTGATCCTGCTGTTCCCCATCGTCCAGACGATGACCAAGGTGGACCTGCGTGTCATTGTCCTGGATGTGCCGACACAGGACGTGATTTCACGCGATAACGTTTCGGTAAAGGTGAACGCGGTTATCTACTTCCGCATCGTCGACCCTGAGAAAGCGGTGATTCGCGTCGCAAACGTGTTCGAGGCAACAAGCCAGCTTTCCCAGACAACGCTGCGTTCGGTACTCGGCCAGCACGAGCTGGACGACATGCTTGCGGAGCGCGACAAGTTAAATACCGATATCCAGAATATCCTCGACCAGCGCACCGACAACTGGGGCATCAAGGTTGCGAACGTCGAGATCAAGCACGTCGATCTGGACGAAAGCATGATCCGCGCCATTGCCCAGCAGGCGGAAGCCGAACGATCGCGGCGCGCCAAGGTCATCAATGCCGAAGGAGAAAAGCAGGCGGCTGACCGTTTGGCGGAAGCGGCGCGGATTCTGGGCGGCGAAAAACAGGCATTGCAGCTCCGTTACCTGCAGACCCTGAAGGAAGTTGCCGGCGAGAAAACCAATACGATTATTTTCCCGTTGCCGCTCGACCTGATCGAGCCGTTGATGGAGATAAGCAAAGCAGTGAAAAAGGAGTCCTCATAACGCTTTCCGAGCCGACGCTGCCGGCTTACAAAATCAACAAGGAGACGCAAATGGCTCAATCAAATGCATCGACAATGAAGATTGCAGGGATCGTTCTGGTAATTGTGGGTATTGGCTTGCTGATCTGGGGCTTTCAGATGTCCGACTCGATCGGCGCCGAAATAACCGAGGGCTTGACCGGCGCTCAGCCGGAAGGTGTCATGATCCGCTACATTGCAGGCGCAGCCAGTCTCGCTGTCGGACTTTTTTTGCTGTTCCGCAAGTAGCAGGAAATCAGCATCGTTTCAGGTCGCCGTCACCCAGAGCGTGACGGCGACTTCAGCGCCCCCTTTGGGTGAGCGTCCGATGCGCACATCACCGCCGTATGAACGGGCGATGTCGGCGACGACGGCCAGCCCGATGCCGTGCCCTGGTGCCGACTCGTCGAGTCGCATGCCCCGCTGCAGCAGCCGCTCCGCGGCCTCAGCCGGTATGCCGGGCCCGTCATCGGCGACCACAACTTCGATGCCCGCCGACGGTTTGCCGTCCCCCTTCAATGAACGGACGCGTAATAGCACTTCGCCGCGACACCACTTGCAGGCATTGTCGAGCAGGTTGCCGGCAAGCTCCAGAAAATCGCCACGGTCGCCTCGAAAGATTATCCCTTCCTCCACCTGCAATGCGATGCGCGGCTGCTTGTCCTTGTAGACCTTGCCGAGGGCATCGACCAGGCTTCGCAGCTCTTTCTCGATGGCCACCGCGGGCATACCGAGTCCGCCGGTCGCCTGGCGGGACGGCTTGCGTAGCTGGTAGCGCACAATATCGTTCATGCGCTCTACCTGCGAGTCGATTCGAGCGGCCATTTCCGAGCGATGCTGATCCAGGTCGCTGCTTTCTGCCTGGCGATACTCGGCAAGAACGGTCCGTATCGTCGCTAATGGTGTCTTGAGGCTATGCGCAAGATTCGCGAGGGTATGCATGTAGCGCTCAGACCGCGCACGTTCACTGCCGATCAGCAGGTTCAGATTGCGTGCGACGCCATGCAATTCTGACGGGAAACGCGACGACAAGGCGGATCGATGTCCTTCTTCGATTTCGCTGATCTCGCGCTCGATCTGCCGCAGCGGCTGCAGGATTCGGCGCATGACCAGCGAAATCGAGAACAGCATGATAAATGCCACAGCCGCAAACCATCCGAACAACTGACGTCGGTAGGTGGCTACCTGCGCATAATAGGAATCGAGACTCTCGGCGACACTGAAGGTGTAGGGATTCAATGTCCCGCCCGGGAGTTCCCAGGCTACCGCAAGACTCAAGCCTGCAAGTTCCGGACCCTCGTCACTTATCATGCGAAAGTAGTGGTGGTTTCCCTGTGCAGGTGGCCTTTCGTAAAGAAGGTCCAGCCCGAGTGACGAACGCGATTGCCATACCACCTGGCCGGAGGAATCAGCCAGCGCACCGTAAAGCCCCGAGCCGGGATTGGCGAAACGGGGTTCGGGCAGATCGGGTGGCAATTCGAGTTCGCCATCGTCATTCGGCTCGGCCGCGGCAAGCAATGACATCAGGTGCCCGTCAAGAATATTCCGTTGCGCTTCCTCTCCGGCATCGCGAAACGCAATGTCGAGTACGACAATAGTGGCGCCGAAGAACACCAGCAAAAGCAAACTGACGGATAGAAGCAATCGAGCGCTGAGCGATGACATCAGGGCTGCTGATTACGCTCCAGAGCGAACCGGTAACCGCGCCCCCTCAGCGTCTCGATCGGTTTGATGCGATTGTCCGGATCGATTTTTTTCCGGAGGCGGCCGATAAAGACCTCGATTACGTTGCTGTCGCGCTCGAAATCCTGGTCGTACAAACGGTCAGTCAGCTCGGCTTTCGATATCACCTCGCCCGCTCGCATCATGAGGTGCTCAATGATGCGATATTCGAACGTGGTGAGTTCAACGCCTTGCCCGTCCACGGAAAGTTGTTGCCGGCCCGTGTCGAGTGACACCGGCCCGGCTGACAGGGTGGGTGACGCCCATCCGCCACTCCGTCGCAACAAGGCATTGACGCGCGCGGACAGTTCCTCGAATTGAAAGGGCTTTACCACGTAGTCGTCGGCGCCGGCGCCGAGGCCGTCGACCTTGTCCTGCCAGCGATCGCGCGCGGTGAGAATGAGAATCGGGTAGGTCTTGCCTTTACTGCGCACTTCCCGGATGAGGTCGAGGCCCGAAACCTGTGGCAGGCCGAGATCGACGATCGCGAGGTCCACTGGATACTCCAGGGCAAAGTACAAACCCTCGCGTCCATCCGCGGCCTGCTCGATACCGAACCCGGCCTCTGTCAGCTGACTGCAAAGGGATGCCCTCAAGGCCGCGTCGTCTTCGATGACCAGTACGCGCATGCTGTTCTGCCTGCCGGGTCTAGCCCGGGTCGCGGCTGCGCCCGGGAATGCGCACAGTCTTGACCTTGCCGTCGTCGGTAAGCACTTTTATAACGTGCGTTTCCCGGTTGCCGCTCATGCGCGTCTCGGCGCTTACGATGCGCCCATTGTACTGGCGCCGGACCTGTTCCACCGCTTCGCTCAACGACGGGCCACCACTTTGGGCAAGCATGAACCGCCGCTCGCCGCCCGCAACCGGCGGGTGGCCCAGGCGCACTTCTGCGCCTGGCCGTTCTGCCAGCACGAGCGTCGGGGCAGCCGCGAGCATGACTGCAAGCAGGATTGTCGAGAGAATGCGCATAAGTTCAGCGTGTTGTCCCTGGAGCTGGGTTACGTCAGCGGCCGGCCAGTCCTTATTACGTCACGGAGCCGGCCTGACGTCTACCCGGATACGCAAGCGGTCACCGGGATCATACGGCGTATCCGTCGCATATTTTCGGCCATTGTAGTTGTAAATCACTCGATAACTGTCCACACGCTCTTCCTGGTGCGACTGGTAGTTCGTCTCGCAGCGCCGCACGGGACGAGCATACTGCGTGGACTCCCTGGCGCCGTACGAGCGCCGGTGCGTATCACTGCCGATCGCCGCACCGAGCAGCGAGCCGGCCACTGTAGCGGCGTCATTGCCCCTTCCGCTACCGAACTGGTGTCCGATGACGCCGCCGACCACGGCGCCAAAAAGCGTAGCTCCTACACTGCCCGCGGGGCGACTGTCTACGGTGTAATACCGGGTTTCTTCCCAGCATTCCTGTACCGGCCTCGACACCGTGACATAGCGGACATTCGGCGTGACGCTCACGACCCGGGCATAGTCGTACACGGCCGAGTGCCGGCCGGAGGTATAAGCATTACCTGCCGCGTCCGCCTCGGTCACCGGCAATACCAGCGCCAGTGCGAGCGCACCCGGAACTATCCCGATTGACCTCTTGCTATTCATAGCCATGCTCTCCATTCAGGGCTCACCGGTCGAGCCTTACGCGAAGCCTAGATGGATGGCAATGAACCGAGGCTGAACGCCGCCTTGTTCTAACCGTCGAGCTTGCGTTTGGCGGCCTGCCAGCGAGCTTCCAGGGCGTCGATTCCAAGGTCGGCCAGCGAGGTGCCCGACCTCCGAAGGTCCCGTTCCAGGCAGCGAAAACGCCGTTCGAACTTGCCACTCGCATTGCGCAAAGCCTGCTCCGCATCGACGTCCAGGTGTCTCGCGAGATTGACGATCGCGAACAGCAGGTCACCCAGCTCGTCGGCTACGGCGGTGCGGTCGCCGCTGGCGATCGCCTGTTCCAGCTCCAGTAGTTCCTCATCGATCTTGGCCCGCGGTCCCCTGCGGTCCGGCCAGTCGAAGCCGCCGGCCGCGGCACGCACTCCAAGTTTTTGTGCCCGCATGAGCGCCGGCAGTGCCAATGCGATGTCGTCCAGCGCGCTGCTGGCTGACCCCGGCACCTGCCCGGTTCGTTCAGAGGCCTTGATCTGCTCCCAGCTCCCGGCAATCGCGCCGCGGGCGCGCTCTTCCGGGGAACCGAATACATGCGGATGACGCCGCAGCAACTTGTCACAAATTGCGGCAGTCACATCGGCAAAGTCGAAGGCTAGCGCCTCTTCCGCGAGGCGTGCGTGAAATACGACCTGGAACAGGAGGTCGCCCAGTTCGTCGCGCAGGTCTTCGAGATCGTTGCGGGCGATTGCGTCCAGAACCTCGTAGGCTTCCTCGACGGTGTACGGTGCGATCGTTGCGAAGTCCTGGGCCTGGTCCCAGGGGCAGCCTCGCTCGGCATCCCGCAAGCTGGCCATGATATCCAGCAGTTTCTCTATATCACTCATATTTGATTGATTTAATTTGTCTTTTCTAAAGCCGTTCGCAACCGCAAAAGGATGCTGGCGGTGACCCCCCAGATGCGTTCGCTGGCATAGCGAAACTCGCTAACCGGGACCTGCACACCCATCACTTCGCGAGTGGACCGTCGCAGGTTGGCGGGATCCAGAAGAAAGTCCAGTGGTACTTCGAAAATCCGTTCGACTTCAGCGGGGTCTGCAACATGCGGGGTGTCCCCCGACACCAGTCCTACGACGGGCGTCACAGCGTATCCGCTAACGGTAGGTAACGGCGCCAGGAAACCGGCGATGCGCACGTGGCGGGGATCAATGCCGACCTCCTCACGGGTTTCCCGCAGCGCGGTGGCGAGGACATCGGTGTCCCCGGGTTCCACGCGCCCGCCGGGGAAGCTTACCTGCCCGGCGTGATAGCGAAGATGGGCCGATCGCCGAGTGAAAAGTACCGACAAGGTGTGATCTCTTTCGATGATCGGAATCAGCACGCCGGCCGGCGTGAGGTTCTGCCTTACGCGTAGCCGCAATTCATCCGGCCACAGGCCGGCCTCTTCCGGCAGCGTGGTTTGCAAAGGATCTGCCGGCAACGTCGTTGCGGTCAGGCAATCCAGTATTTCCAGTGTCGAAGGGCAACGGCCCTGCCATATGCGCCCGGTGTTTCTTATCATCAGTGGCGAATGCCACCATCGGTCAGGGCGGCCGGATCGAGCAAGCGGTCCAGTTCCTCATCGCTAAGGTCGGTCATTTCCCGCGCAACTTCCTTGACCGGCCGACCTTCCGCATACGCTTTCTTTGCTACGGCGGCACCTTTTTCATAACCAATGACCGGGTTGAGCGCCGTCACCAGAATCGGGTTGCGATCCAGGGCGCGACGAATATTTGTCTCATTGGCACGAAAGCCGCTGATGCAATTGTCGGCAAGTCGCGGGGCAACGTTCGCCAGCAGGTCGATACTCTGCAACAGGTTGTGAGCAATTACGGGCAACATGACATTGAGCTGGAAGTTGCCTGACTGACCCGCAACGGTAATGGTCAGGTCGTTGCCGATGACCTGGGCGCAGACCATGGCGACCGCTTCAGGAATTACCGGGTTGACCTTGCCAGGCATGATGCTGGAGCCGGGTTGCAGGGCCGGCAATTCGATTTCGCCGATACCTGCAAGCGGACCCGAATTCATCCAGCGCAGGTCGTTGGCAATTTTGCTCAGACTCACCGCGAGCGTTTTCAGGTGACCCGAAACCTCCACGGCAGTGTCCTGGCTGCTGAGTGCCGCAAAAAGCGACTCGGCCTGGCGAAACGGTATGCCCGTGCGTTCACTGAGCAGCAGCGCGACCTTCTTGCCGAATTTCGGATGCGCGTTGATTCCGGTACCGACGGCAGTACCGCCTTGCGCGATGGCGGTCAGCCGCTGCAGCGACTCGCGGAGTCGTGTGCTGCAGGCCTCGATTTGCGCCGACCAGCCGTCCAGCTCCTGGCCCATGCGCACCGGCATGGCGTCCATCAGGTGGGTCCGTCCGGTCTTTACCACGGACTGGGTCTCTTCCGCTTTTTTTTCAATGACGTGTTGCAAGTGGGTGAGCGCCGGCAGCAAGTCATCGTGAATTGCTACCGCGGCACTGACGTGAATGCAGGTCGGAATTACGTCGTTGCTGCTTTGGCACATATTGACATCATCGTTCGGATGCACATTGGAACCCAGGTGCCGGCTGGCAATTCGAGCCACCACTTCATTGGCGTTCATGTTCGAACTGGTTCCTGAACCCGTCTGGAACACATCTATCGGAAAATGCTCGTCATGCTGCCCGTCGGCTACTGACAGCGAAGCTTTCTGTATTGCGATTGCCCGGTCGCTCGTGAGCAGGCCCAATTCCGAGTTCGCACCGGCCGACGCCCACTTGACAAGTCCCAGTGCTGCAATAAACCGCCTCGGCATTGGCATGCCGCTGATTGGAAAATTGTCTATCGCACGCTGTGTCTGCGCTCCCCACAATGCATCTTCCGGCACCTGCAACTCGCCCATACTGTCTTGCTCGATCCGGTGCGACTTGTTACTCATTGGCTCGCTTTCTCCATGGCATTCTCGAACAAATTGCCAACTGATTGCTTGTATTGCTGATGGTGTATGATTCGCGTTTTGCCAGTCCAAGTCCAGCCCGGTCCCGGGCCCAAGGCTGGCTTGGCGGTGTGAGTCATGAGCCTGAAAGCATTGTCGCCGATCGACGGTCGATATGCCGCGAAAGTCAATCCGCTGCGCAACCTGGCGAGCGAGTACGGACTCATCCGATTTCGCGTGCTGGCCGAAGTCCGCTGGCTGCAGTGGCTTGCGGACGAGCGATCCATCGGCGAGCTGGCTCCTTTGTCGCCACTGACAAAATCAGTGCTGAACCGGATTGTCGACGAGTTCTCAACCGACGACGCGGAACGCATCAAGAAGATCGAAGCGACGACCAATCACGATGTCAAGGCGGTCGAGTACTACCTCAAGTCCCGTATCGCGGACGAGACGGAATCGGACAACCTGGTCGATTTCGTACATTTCGGCTGCACTTCTGAAGACATAAACAACGTTGCCTACGCGCTGATACTGCGTCGCGTGCGCGACGACGTGTTATTGCCGGCAATGAAGGAACTGACCAACCGCATTCGTTCGCTGGCTGTCGAATACGCTGAAATGCCTATGCTGTCGCGCACGCACGGGCAGGCAGCGAGCCCAACGACGATCGGCAAGGAATTCGCCAATGTCAGTGCCCGCCTTAAAAAGGCCCAGCAACAGTTTGCAGCCGTTTCGATCCGCGGCAAGTGGAACGGCGCTGTGGGTAATTTCAATGCGCACGTCGTCGCATATCCGGACGCCGACTGGATCGAAATAAGTCGACTGTTCGTCGATTCACTCGGCATCGAACCGAATCCGCTGACGACGCAGATTGAACCGCATGACTGGATGGCGGAGTATGCACACGCGCTCGTCCGGTACAACAACGTATTGCTGGATTTCTGCCAGGATCTATGGGGCTATATATCCCTGGGCTATTTTCAACAGCGCGTGAGCGAGAACGAGGTCGGGTCGTCGACAATGCCGCACAAGGTGAATCCAATCGATTTCGAGAATGCGGAAGGCAACCTGGGTATTGCATCCACATTGCTCAACCACTTTGCGATGAAATTGCCCATCTCCCGTTGGCAGCGGGACTTGAGTGATTCGACGGTATTGCGAAATTTCGGCATGACCGTCGGTTACGTGCTGGTCGCCATTCAATCCGCGCAGAAGGGGCTCGCTAAGCTGCAGGTCAATTCGCAGCGCGTGAAGGACGATCTGGACGAGTCATGGGAAGTATTGGCTGAAGCCATCCAGACCGTCATGCGCCGCTACGGCGTACCCGAACCGTACGAGAAATTGAAGGCGCTGACGCGGGGTCGCCCGGTAACTCGCGAGCGACTGCAGGAGTTTATCGGGTCACTGGACATTCCCGATGATGCAAAGACACGCCTGGCCGCATTGAAGCCCGCCGAGTATGTCGGTCTCGCGGCGGCGCTGAGTCGAACGAGCTGAATACTATCGGCGAGCCATGCTGCAATTCCCGCAGTCCCTGACGCCACAGGACTTTCTGGAGCGTTATTGGCAGAAATCCCCGTTGTTTCTGCCGGCCGCCCTGGCACCGATGGCACCTGTCATCGACGACGACGAACTGGCCTGGCTGGCGACCGAAGACGACGTCGAATCCCGCCTGATCCTTACCGAAACACGCGCCACGCAAACAGTGTATCGCATGGAGCAAGGGCCGTTCACAGAGGCCCGGCTGAAAACGTTGCCAAATCGAGACTGGACGCTGCTTGTGCAGGATGTCGACAAGCACTTGCCGGATTTCAGGGCATATTTTGCGGCGGCAGGCTTTGTTCCGGACTGGCGCATCGACGACCTCATGATCAGCGTCGCCGCGCCGGGCGGCAGCGTCGGGCCGCATCGTGACAACTACGACGTATTCCTCATTCAGGCTACCGGCAAGCGCGAGTGGCGAACTGCAGAACCCGACGCGGTGCAAGCGGCTCCCCGGACCTCACCGCTTGTGCTGCTTGAGCCTTTCGAGGCAGATGAGCGCTTTACCGCGCAGCCTTCGGACGCGCTTTATCTGCCGCCCGGAATCCCGCATTGGGGTGTCGCGGACGAGCGCTGTACGACCTACTCGCTCGGCATGCGAGCTCCGACGCGAAGCGAGTTACAAACGGCGCTCGAATTCCCTGACGCGGCAATCAACTCGGGCACTGAATTGTTCTACGAGGACCCGGACCTGCAGATCGGTGAAGCCCTGCCCGGCCTGATTTCCAATCAGGCGCTGCAACGCGCGAGAATTCTGTTGGGGCCGCAGTCGACTGTTGATGCGCGAATGCTAGCCTGCGCTTTCGGATGCATGGTTACGACGCCCAAGCCCTGGCTTTCACCCGAGCTGCCGGATAGCAGACAGGTCGCCGGATTGCGGCAGAAATTGCAGAGTGATGGCGAGGCGCGCAGCCACGGCATGGCGCGGCTGGCCTGGTGTGAAAGTGCTGCAGAGATTCTGCTCTTCGCAAACGGTAACGTGCGATCAGCTGCCGGCAATCAACTGCACTACTTTCGCGCGTTGTGCACCGATCGGACGATTCCCGCAGCAATGTGCCATACAGAAGCAGGTCTTGAACTCCTGGAATGGCTCATAGCGAAGGGAGCAATTGACCTGACGGAAAGCAACCTGTCCGAATCGTAATCTGAGGCGCAACCCGAGGTCGAATTGCGCCGCCGGCAAGCCGCAAGAACACCGAACTTCGCTGCGCGAATTTTGAGTATGATTCGCAGTTGACCTGCGACCGAAAAACGTGACGCAGTTGGCACCGGAACCGGCGAGACGGCCGTTACCATTCGCGAACTTGCGTCTGTTTGAGCCAGCGCAAGGGTTGAGCGAACGTGGCGTTACACCTGCGGCAATCAGCGCTAAAAAAGGCAAATAAATCAATGCTTTTTTTGACCTGGCCAGCGTTTTCACTGCGCGAAGTCCAGCCAGGATTGCAAGACCGGCTGCCTGAATGAACGAACCGACCGGCGGGACGCGACATGGATTTCCGATTCGAGGCGTAAGCACGCGGCACAATATGGAACAAGCAAGAAAAAAAGGCCGTCG
>CAYVLL010000054.1:0-12264 GCA_964452235.1 uncultured Woeseiaceae bacterium | reverse complement strand
GCTGATTGCCGATCAGGACAAATGCCCGTTGCTGGGGATCATACTGACCGGTGATATCCGCGTCATCCGACTGGAAATAAAGGCCGGTTCTGCCAATACGCAACATATTGTAGTCGCGAGTCGTGCCGTCGATATCGAGCGTCTGCCGGTAATATTCGCTTGACGAACCAAAATCCATTTCGATCTGGTACGCCTCCATGACTTTGCGGAATTTCTCGGCCACGCTCACATCCGAGCGTTGCATCAGGTCCTTGAGCGCATTGACTCGATTGGTTCGCTCTTCCATCAGGAAAGGTATGTCGAGAGAAATCGATTGTTCCAGTCCGTCGATCATGCGCTCCATCAACGGGAAGATCTGTCGATTGATGACGTCAACCTGATCCATTGACAGTGCGATATCGGCGAGTACAGCCTGCTGACCTTCCGTTTGCGCCGTCATCAGCCGGTTGTAAACCGAAAGTCCCTCGTTCTCCTTCAGAATGCCGCGGTATTGATCTTCCAGCGATCGGGTTCGCTCGACTTCCTGATTGACTCGCTCCTGGGAAGCCTGGGCGAGACTCAGACGTCGCAGATCTGACTGGATTACCTGATCGACGGTCTGGGCGAAGACGCTGCCAGTCAGGGCGATAACAGAGGCTGTAACAATTACAGTAGTTATCTTCCGACTGCTGCTGTTGCACCGTTTCATGGACACTCCTTAGAACTTCGGATTTTATTGATTTGGTATCACGTAGAATTCGGCAGAGAGCTAATTTGCACTATCCTGACTGCCCGCGCGAAAGGCATTGGGACCTGAACCCAACACCCGGCGTGACCCGGCTTGCCAGAACCAGCAGCTCTCCTCTGCGGCGCGGCAATATTTTTTTTCTGTGACCTGATGTCTGGTCTCTGATGCTTGGTCTCTTCAGGGGAATCGCCCGACCGGTCTCTCCTCGCGCCTGAGTCTGCCACGATTATAGAGCCCGAATTCGCCGAGCCACAAGAATAACATATGCTCTGTATATGACCAGCCCGGCGATTACATAAAACTTTACGCGGAACGGGACGGGACCTTTGCAAGTTCCAGACGCGCGATCGTGCGTCGGTGCACTTCGTCCGGTCCATCCGCAAGTCTCAGGGTTCGGGCGCCGGCCCAGGCTGCCGCCAGGTCGAAATCCCCGGATACCCCCGCGGCGCCATGCACTTGCACGGCTCGGTCGATAACACGCAGGGCCATCGACGGTGCCACCACTTTGATCATCGCAATCTCTGCCTGGGCGGCCTTGTTGCCGGTCTTGTCCATCTTGTCGGCGGCCTTGAGCGTCAGGAGTCGCGCTTGCTCGATGTCGATTCGCGATTCGGCGATCGCCTCACGCACAACACCCTGCTCAGCCAGCGTCTTGCCAAAGGCTACCCGCTCGCAAGCACGACGGCACAGGCTTTCCAGTGCGCGCTCCGCCAGCCCGATCAGGCGCATGCAGTGATGAATTCGCCCGGGCCCCAGACGTCCCTGTGCGATTTCAAAGCCCCGCCCTTCGCCGAGTAACAGGTTTTCCGCCGGTACACGGACGTTCTCGAAGGTCATCTCCGCATGGCCGTGCGGCGCGTCGTCGTAACCGTAAACCGTCAGCGGTCGCAGCACGCGCACGCCAGGCGTCTCCATTGGGACCAGAATCATCGACTGCTGCCGGTGTTTGTCGGCAGTCGGGTCGGTCTTGCCCATGAATATCAGAATTTTGCAGCGTGGATCCATAGCCCCGGACGCCCACCATTTGTGACCGTTGATGACATACTCGTCGCCGTCTCTGGCGATGGTCGACCGTATGTTGGTGGCATCCGACGACGCAACCTGCGGTTCGGTCATTGCGAACGCCGACCGAATCCGGCCCGCCAGCAACGGCTGCAGCCAGGTTGTCTTTTGCTCTGCCGTTCCATAGCGAACCAGGACCTCCATGTTGCCGGTATCGGGCGCTGAACAGTTGAATGCCTCGGCAGCAATGTGGGACCGCCCCATGACTTCTGCCAGCGGGGCGTACTCGAGATTGCTGAGGCCCGCGCCCAATTCGCTGTCGGGCAAGAACAGATTCCACAGGCCCGAGTCGCGGGCCTGCGCCTTGAGCGACTCAATGACCGGCGGCACCGTCCATCGGGAAGCCGCCTCATTCAGCGCCGTAAAGTATCCGGCCTCGCTCGGATAAACGTGTTGTTCCATGAATTCCAGCACCCGCGCACGGAGCGCCGCTACTTTGGGCGAGTAATCAAAATTCATACGCAGCGCTCCCGGTTATCCCACCACGGCGTTGAGAACGACGCAGAATAACCGTATATAAGGAATCGAACCACCGTCGCCTGGGCGACCAGCACGTTTCGGCATCACGCTCGAACTACGGAGACCGCATCAGTGAAAGCCCTGCTCTGCAAATCGTTTGGCACGCCGGACAAGCTGGTGGTCGAGGATATCGCCCCACCCGATCTCGCTGCGAATGAGGTGCGCATCCGGGTTGCAGCCTGCGGCGTCAACTTTCCGGACCTGCTGATGATCGCCGGCAAGTACCAGGTACAGCCACCGATGCCGTTCTCACCGGGCGCCGAGGTGTGTGGCGAGATCGTCGAGCTGGGAAGCGGGTGCAGAGAGCTGGAAATCGGGCAACGCGTCATAGCGATGTGCGGTTCCGGAGGCATGGCGGAAGAAGTGTGCGTGGCCGAAACCGCCGCAATACCAGTTGCCGCATCCATCCCTGCGGAAACCGCCGCTGGTTTTCTTTTGGCCTATGGCACCGCACACCACGCACTGAAACAACGTGCGCATCTGGCGGCATCCGAAACGCTTCTGGTTCTCGGCGCCGCCGGCGGGGTCGGGCTGGCTGCGGTCGAGCTTGGCAAGATTACGGGTGCGCATGTCATTGCAGCGGGCAGCAGCGAGGCGAAACTGCAGCTTGCGCGCGACTATGGAGCTGATGAACTCGTCGACTATTCTGAGGTGAAGCTCAAAGAGGCGATCCGTGGCCTGACGGACGGCCGCGGCGTCGACGTAATTTTCGATCCGGTTGGCGGTGACCTTTTCGATGATTGTCTGCGATCGGTCGCCTGGAACGGCCGAATTCTCGTAATCGGGTTTGCAGGAGGCAAGATTCAGTCAATTCCGGCCAATCTGCCGCTGCTCAAAGGCAGCGCTATCGTCGGCGTCTTCTGGGGCAAGTTCGTCGAGAGCCAGCCGGCGCTCAATCGTGACAACAACCGGGAATTGCTGGAGTACCTTGTCGAAGGACGGGTAAAACCGCACATTGGTGCGGTATTCCCGCTCAGCGACGGCGCCCGCGCTCTCGAGATGCTGGCGAGTCGGCAGGCCATGGGCAAGGTAATTGTCAGGGTCTCGGCGTGAAAACGCGGATGTCCGCTCCCCGGTGGCCAGCAAAAGCCCACTTCGTATCACAAGTAACTTATTGTGCGCCGTTGACAACGATCAGGGCATACAACATGATCGGGCTGTCATGATTTTTCAGTTCGCAGATTCTTCCGTATCGATCGACGTGGCTGTCGTGCTTCCGGTCGAGCTCGTACTCCTTTGCGGGAGAACTTGCGGGTAGCGGAAGACTGTCAGACAACCACAACGCAGACCCCGCATCCCGACAGGATCGTGGGGTTTTTTTTTGGTGCAGCAGGGAAATGAATAGATGCAAATGTACTCCGAAGAAGATGTAGATGCCACGAGCTTGCGAGGCAAGCGTATTGCGATATTGGGTTACGGCAGTCAGGGCCGCGCGCACGCATTGAACCTCAAGGACAGTGGTCACAACGTTGTGGTTGGATTACGGCGCGGCGGACCCAGCTGGAAGCGCGCGGAAGCCGATGGGCTGCAGGTTGCAGAGCCCGGTGCTGCCGCCAGCAGTGCCGCGATAGTGGCGTTCCTGACACCTGACCTGACGCAGGAGTCGTTGTATGCGTCCATCGAGGCGCATATTCCGCAAGGTGCAGCAATTCTGTTCGCACATGGCTTCAATATTCACTTCAAACAAATCACGCCGCGCCCGGATCTCGATGTGATACTGATCGCACCGAAGGGACCCGGTGATTTGGTACGCCGACAGTACGAGGAAGGACATGGCGTGCCCTGCCTCGTCGCCGTTGAAAAGGACGCCTCCGGATCGGCCCTCAAACTCGCGCTTGCCTATGCCGACGGTATCGGGGGTGCACGCGCGGGCGTCATCGAAACGACGTTTGCTGAAGAAACCGAAACCGATCTGTTCGGGGAGCAGGCTGTCCTTTGCGGCGGCGCAACAGAACTGGTCGTCGCCGGATTCGAGACCCTGGTAAAAGCCGGCTACCAGCCTGAAGTCGCCTACTACGAATGCATGCACGAACTGAAGCTTATCGTCGACCTGTTGCACGAAGGCGGGCTCAGGAAAATGCACGAATTCATCAGCGAAACCGCCGCATACGGCGATCTCACGCGGGGCCCGCGTATCGTTGATGGCCATGTAAGGGAAACCATGCAGAAGGTTTTGAAGGAAATTCAGGACGGCACTTTTGCTCGACAGTGGATTGACGAAAACAAGGCCGGCCAGAAAGAGTACAGACGCCTCATGCAAGCGGACCTCGATCATCCGATAGAAAAAGTCGGTACAGAACTCCGCGGTCGTATGGACTGGCTGGAAAACTGAAGAACTGCAAACACACGGGAAGAACGCAAATGACTCCGGCAATCAACACCTACCTCGACGCTACGGATTGGGGATCCGACTCCGGCACACCTCTGGCGGGGATTACGCTCGACGATGTCGTGCGCGCAAGAAAAACGATTGCGCCGTTCCTCTCTCCTACACCGCTTCTCAATCATCCGCTGCTGTCCGCCAGGGTTGGCACCGAAACCTTCGTCAAACTGGAGAACGTGCAGGATATCGGGGCGTTCAAGATCCGCGGCGCAATCAATCTGCTTGCGAGTCTGTCGAAGCGCGAACGGAAGCTCGGCATCGTGACTGCCACGCGCGGCAACTATGGATCAGCCCTTGCCAGCGCTTGTGCCATGTACGGCGCGAAATGCACGGTATTCGTTCCCGAGGAAAACAGCCCGCACAAGAATGCCGGGGTGGAGGCGCTCGGCGCCGAAGTGATCGTGCAGGGACATGACTTCGATGCTGCCTGGGATGCGTCTGTGCGCTATGCGCGCCGAACAGGCTCGCTCTCGATCCACCCCGCCAAGCGGCCCGAACTGGTGGCCGGCCAGGGAACGGTTGCGCTGGAAATGCTCGAGCAGTGCAACGAACCGCTTGATGTCGTTTTTGTTCCCGTTGGAGGTGGCAGCCTGGCGGCCGGTACGACCACGGTATTCAAGGCGCTGTCGCCGGCGACGCGGGTCATCGCCGTGCAGGCTGAAAACGCTCCGGCGTTCCATAACGCCTGGCATACGGGACAGTATGCGTCGATGGTCGCCGCACGAACCATCGCAGACGGGCTGGCCACGCGCGTTCCGGTTCGCTATACGCTGAGCATGATGAAAAGTCTCGATGATTTCGTGCTGGTGAGCGAAGAGGAGATCTGCACGGCAATCCGTTGTTACGCGGACACCGTGCACCACCTTGCAGAAGGTGGCGGGGCCGCCGGATTGGCTGCTGCACTCAGGATGCGCGGCGAATTGACCGGCAAGCGCGTTGGCCTGATTCTTACCGGCAGCAATATCGACAGCGCGACTCTTCTGCAGGCTTTGCGTACCGACGCACCGCTATTCGCGCCGCTGGCGGTACCTAACTTCCCCCTTGCCAGTATTGACTACGGCGACCGCTAGAGCCTGTCAACCAGGACCATTTAACCGAGGGCCTGACGGAGAAAGATTTCGTGAATGAGCGTATCCGGATATTCGACACCACGTTACGGGACGGGGAGCAGGCTCCAGGTTGCAGCATGACGCTGCGTGAGAAACTGCGTGTCGCTAAAGCACTGAGCGAACTCAAGGTCGACGTGATCGAGGCCGGATTCCCCGCTGCATCGCCAGGCGACTTTGAAGCAGTAAAGGCCATTGCCGAGCAGAACTTCGGCCCGGTCATTTGTGGCCTCGCACGTTGTAATGCGAAGGATATTGAAAAGGTGCATGCTGCGGTGAGTGCTGCCGAGCGTCACCGCATACACGTATTCGTTGCAACGAGCGCCATTCATCGCGAACACAAACTCAAGATGGCAAAGGAAGAAATCATCAAGAGTGCCGCCAGCGCGATTCGCATGGCGCGGGAACTGTGCGATGACGTCGAGTTCTCACCGGAGGATGCGTCAAGAACCGAACTCTCCTACCTTGCCGAAGTGGTTTCGGCAGCGATCGAAGCGGGTGCCGGGACAGTCAATATTCCCGACACCGTCGGATACACAGTGCCGGCTGAGTTCGATCGGCTGTTCCGCTACTTGCGCGAACATGTCGCCGGTATCGACAAGGTCGTGTTGAGCGTGCATTGCCACGACGACCTTGGGATGGCGGTGGCCAACAGTCTCGCTGCCGTATCCGCCGGCGCACGCCAGATCGAATGCACCATCAATGGTATCGGCGAACGTGCCGGCAATTGCTCGCTGGAAGAAGTCGTCATGGCGCTGAAGACACGCTCCGGGTTTTTCGGCTTGCATACCGGCATCGACACCACCCGCCTCTACCCCACATCTCGATTGGTTTCCGGAATTACGGGAATGCATGTGCCCCGTAACAAGGCGGTCGTCGGAGAAAATGCGTTTGCCCATGAAGCCGGCATTCATCAGCACGGCATGCTCCAGCACCACTCGACTTACGAGATTATGCGTCCGGAGGACGTCGGTTTCAGTCGCTCGACCCTGGTATTGGGCAAGCACAGCGGCAGGCACGCATTCCGCGACAGGGTCAGGCAACTCGGCTTCGAACTGGATGAATTCGAGACCAACCGCGCGTTCCAGGAATTCAAGAAAGTGGCCGATCGCAAGAAGGATATGTACGACGGCGATATCGAGGCGATCATTCTCAATGTCGACAGCTCCTCAAACGGCCCCTGGATACTGGACAGCCTCCAGGTAAGTTCCGGAACCGGTCAGAAGTCCTCGGCGACGATAACGTTGCTGGATGAGCGCGGGCAGTCGGTGCAGGAGTCGGCAACTGCCGACGGACCCGCAGAGGCTGTTTTTCGTGCACTGGAAATCGTAACCGAAGTCGATCCCGTTCTCAGGAATTTCGACCTGCAAAGCGCGAGCATCGGCGAAGACGCGCAAGGCGAAGCAACGGTCATCGTCGATTACAACGGTCAGACATACCGCGGTCATGGAACCAGTACGGACATAGTTGAAGCTGCGGGCCGTGCCTATCTCGAGGTGATCAACCGGATACTCAGGCGCCGCGAACGGGGCCTCGAAGAACCTGCAATGAGCGACGACATCAATCGCGCATCAATCTGACCGCACTACTATTAATCGACTGATGCGAAGAAGTGGCACCCTTGCTAAGCTACGCCGTCTTGAACAAGTCATACGCGGCGCGGAGTCAGAAAATGAGTTTTAAGGGCGCGAAACTGATCTGGATGAATGGCCGTATGGTTCCATGGGAACAGGCGACCGTGCACATTATGGCACATGCCCTTCACTACGGATCCTCGGTGTTCGAAGGCATCCGCGTCTACAAGACGCCGGATGGCCCGCAGGTTTTCCGACTGACAGACCACATACAGCGATTGTTCAATTCCGCGAAGATCTATCGCATGCCCATACCCTACGGGTTGGATGAACTGATCAGAGTTTGCAAGGACGTGGTGCTGGCGAACAAGTTGACGAACGGCGCCTATATACGCCCTATCGCCTTGCGTGGCTACGGCGACGTCGGGCTCGCGCCAAAGCCGGACCACCCGGTGGATGTCGCGGTTGCAGCCTGGGAATGGGGTGCCTACCTCGGCGCTGACGGGCTGGAACAGGGTGTCGACGTCTGCGTATCGAGCTGGCAACGCGTGGCACCGAATACCGTGCCGGCACTGGCCAAAGCCGGGGGTAATTATTTGTCGAGCCAACTCATCAGCACGGAAGCCAAACGACTCGGTTTTGCCGAGGGCATTGCGCTGGCGACAGATGGAACCGTCAGTGAGGGTGCGGGTGAGAATCTGTTCCTGATATCTGACGGGCGCCTGCTGACGCCGCCCTCTACGTCATCGATCTTGACCGGCATCACCCGAGACACCGTCAAGCGCCTGGCACAACGGCTTGGGCTGGAGGTACGTGAACAGGCTATTCCGCGCGAAATGTTGTACCTGGCCGATGAGCTGTTTTTCACGGGCACCGCTGCCGAAATTACACCGGTACGCTCGGTTGATCGCATCCAGATCGGCGCGGGTCGTCGCGGACCGATCACAAAACAACTCCAGGATGCTTTTTTCGGCCTGTTCAGCGGCAAGACGCTGGACGACGACGGCTGGCTTGAAAGCCTGGAAGGTCCGACTGTCGCCGCCGCTACCGGCTCGTAAGGACGCTCTGTTCACTGCATGACTGGCTCCTCACCGCAAACGTTGTTCGACAAGGTCTGGTTTGCACATCTGGTAACGCCGGAAACGGCTGACACACCGGCCATCCTGTACATCGATTTGCACCTGGTGCACGAGGTTACTACTCCGCAGGCGTTTTCCCTGTTGCGCGAAGAAGGCCTGCCCGTTCGTCGGCCCGATCTGACCCTGGGCACGCTGGATCACTCAACACCAACGACACCGGTGCGCACCTTCAAGGACCTTGCCGTCGTCGGTGAAAGTGCCGCGAACCAGGTACGGCAGATGCAGGACAATTGTCGTGAATTCGGCGTCGAACTCCTCGGATTCGACAGCCCGCATCGCGGCATCGTGCATGTCATCGGACCGGAACTCGGGATCACACAGCCGGGTAAAACGATCGTTTGTGGCGACAGCCATACCAGCACGCACGGCGCGTTCGGTGCCCTCGCTTTTGGCATTGGCACCACCGAAGTAGGCCACGTGCTCGCGACTCAATGCCTATTGCAACGCAAGCCAAAGTGCCTGGTCATCGAGATCAGCGGCCGTTTGCAGGCCGGCGTAACTGCCAAGGATGTAATTCTCGCCACTATTGGCCGGATCGGTGTGAACGGCGGCACCGGTCATGTCATCGAGTACCGCGGCAGCGCCATCTCCTCCATGGACATGGACGGCCGAATGACGGTTTGCAATATGTCGATCGAAGCCGGTGCGCGCGCCGGCATGATTGCACCGGACGATACTACGTTCGAATACCTGTACGGCCGCCCGCGTTCGCCGGCGGGAGCTGCATGGGACAAGGCGCTTGCGCGTTGGCGAAAACTGCCCGGTGACCCTGATGCGCCATTCGACAAAACGGTTCAGATATGCGGCAACGAGTTGCAACCGATGGTGACCTTCGGCACCAATCCGGGCATGGTCCTGCCGGTTGGCGATGCCGTGCCGGAGGCCAATGGCGATGCCAGTTTTCGAAAAGCACTCGATTACATGAAGATCTCCTCCGGCCGTCCGTTGACGGACACCAAAGTCGACGTGGTCTTTCTTGGCAGTTGCACGAATTCGCGCCTGTCTGACCTCCAGCAGGCAGCCGACATACTGCGCGGGCGACGGATTGCGGCGGGCGTTCGCATGCTGGTGGTCCCGGGTTCGCAGCAGGTCAAGAGCGAAGCCGAAGCGCGCGGATTGCATGAAGTATTCCAGGCGGCCGGTGCAGAGTGGCGCGAATCCGGCTGCTCGATGTGTCTTGGCATGAATGGCGATACAGTGGCTCGCGGCCAACTGAGTGTCAGCACCAGCAACCGGAATTTCGAGGGCCGCCAGGGAATCGGCTCGCGCACCGTTCTGGCCAGCCCAATGACCGCGGCGGCCTCCGCGCTTTGCGGACGCATCGCAGATCCGCGCGATTATCTCCGTTAACAACCACGGCGATCGCATGCAACCTGTCCGCATCATTCGTTCCCGAACCGTGGTACTGGCTGTCAACGACGTCGATACCGACCAGATCATTCCCGCGCGGTTTCTGACCACAACCAGTCGCACGGGCCTCGGGCAGCACCTTTTCCATGACTGGCGCTACCGTGACGACGGCTCACTGAACGAGGATTTCGTCCTCAACGCGCCGTCGGCTAACGAATGCCGCGTACTGGTAGCCGGTCGCAACTTCGGTTGCGGTTCGTCCCGGGAACATGCGCCATGGGCGCTTCTCGACAGTGGCTTGCAGGCTGTCATCAGCACGGAAATTGCAGATATCTTTCGCTCGAATGCACTCAAGAATGGTTTTTTACCCATCGTTGTTGATGAAGCGACCCATCAATGGCTCATGAAAAATCCCGGCGCCCAGGTCGAAATAGACGTCACCGCCTCGTCAATCATGTTGCCCGACGGGCACACCGTTCAGTTCCCGATAGATGCTTTTGCGCGTTACTGCCTTGTTGAAGGTATCGATCAGCTGGGCTTTCTGCGTATGCACCTTGAGGCCATCGAACGTTTCGAGGCTGACCGGACTTGAAGGCGCAGATTACGGTTCTCGCCGGCGACGGTATTGGCAAAGAGGTTGCTGCGTCCGGGCTACGGGTGCTGCGCGCGGTCGCCAAGCGATTTGGCCACCAACTGACCTTTGACGAGCGGCTGATCGGTGGCGCCGCTATCGACGCAAGTGGCCATCCGCTGCCACCTGAAACCATTAAAAGTTGCCTGAAGTCCGACGCGGT
Organism: uncultured Woeseiaceae bacterium; assembly: GCA_964452235.1. Lineage (GTDB taxonomy): Bacteria > Pseudomonadota > Gammaproteobacteria > Steroidobacterales > Woeseiaceae > IDS-8. The sequence continues at coordinate 1,610 of CAYVLL010000054.1, read as the reverse complement.
CATATTGGGCGCAGTTGGCGGCCCTGAGTGGTCGGACCCGAATGCCGAAGTACGACCGGAACAGGGCCTGTTGGCCTTGCGATCGCAGATGCAGGTTTTCGCCAACCTGCGTCCCGTGAGCTTCATGCCTGCCCTGGCTGCGGCATCGCCGATCAAGACCGAACGCCTGCAGGGTGTGGACCTCATCGTTGTACGCGAGCTGACCGGCGGCATTTACTTCGGCACGAAGACGCGCGACGCACATTCAGCTACCGATGTCTGCCGCTACCAGGTCGATGAGATAGAACGCATCGTGCGCGTTGCGGCACGCCTCGCCGCAACGAGGTCGGGCAAACTGTGTTCGGTCGACAAGGCCAATGTGCTGGAAACTTCGCGTCTGTGGCGGGATGTAACGACGCGTGTAATTGCGAGCGAGTTTCCGGGCATCCAGCTTGAACACATGCTGGTCGATGCAGCCGCTATGCATCTCATCAATCGCCCAACCATGTTCGATGTGATAGTCACCGAAAACATGTTCGGTGACATTTTGACCGACGAAGCGTCGATGCTGACGGGCTCCATGGGCATGCTGCCCTCTGCGTCGCTCGGCGATTCGGATCGCGGCTTGTACGAGCCCATCCACGGCTCGGCGCCGGACATTGCCGGACGTGGTATCGCCAACCCGTGTGGCATGATCGCAAGTATTGCCATGCTGCTTCGCCACAGCCTGCACCTTGATGAGGAAGCGGCAGCGGTAGAGTCCGCAATTCGCGCCGTTATCGACCACGGCGGCCGCACGGCGGATATCGCGTCGGCCGGCGAAACTTCGCTGACTACGTCGCAGATGACTGACGCAATTATTCAGCAACTGCGCTGAGCAGTGGCTGTATTTCCCGCCCGGCCGACGCATGCCGGCGATTCTCGCCGAATCTGAATGCCGATATCAGTTCCCCGAGTTCTGCCGACTCGATCAGGAAGCCGTCGTGCCCTTCTGCAGAGTCCAGAATCGCGTAACTTGCATTCGGCAAATGATCAGCGAGAAAACGCTGTTCCTGAGGTGGATAGAGTTGGTCGGAGCTAATTGAGACAACCAGCGCCCGCTGCCTGATGGATTGCAATACGGCGTCGTAGTCACCTCGTCCTTGCGCGAGATCGTAGTCGTTCATCGCCTGGGTCAGGCGAACGTAGGTATTCGCGTCAAAACGCTCGTTGATTTTCTCTCCCTGGTAACGCAGGTAAGAGCGCATTTCGAATTCGCCGTCACTGCGCTGCTGGCGACCGAAGCGCCGATCGAAACTTTGCCAGCTTCGATAGCTGCAAACCGCCATCATGCGGGCAGCCGCCAACCCTTTCTTGGGTCTTCGTTCGTCCGGGTAGTTGCCATCTGACCAGTCAGGGTCGGCGTAGATTGCGGCGCGTTGCGCTTCGCTCATCGCAATGCACCAGGCAGAGTGCCTGCCGCCAACGCCTATGGGCACGATGCTGGCAACCCGCTCCGGGTACATGGCAGCCCACTCGAGCGCTTGCATGCCGCCCAGCGACGGACCGGTAATCAGTGCGAGGCGCTCCACCCCCAGGTGATCCAGCAGGCTTCGCTGGACACGGACCATGTCGCGTACCGTCACGCGCGG
>CAYVLL010000053.1:0-12267 GCA_964452235.1 uncultured Woeseiaceae bacterium | reverse complement strand
TTTGCGCTTGTCATCGTTCATCGTGTCGCTCCGTTTTGCGCGATCGCCGACAGCAGATCAGCGATGGGCTGGGCATAGAAAAACAGGGCTATACACCCGAGCGCAGTGATGCAAATCGGAACCAGGCACATGATCGGTGCCTCGTTGAAGTGTTCGGGCGTTCCCGCTTGCGGAGGAGAGAAGAAGCCACGTGCAACAATGGGCATCAGGTAAGCAATATTGAGCAGCGAACTCGCAAGCAGTACAAGGACGATCGCCTGCTGTTCTGCCTCCAGTGCCCCTAGCACCAGGAACCATTTGCTCCACGCGCCTCCCGTCGGCGGCAAGCCAATGACGGCAACCGCACCGATCGCAAACGCGCCGAGCGTGACCGGCATCGCCCGGCCGATGCCGTCCATGTCACTGATCTCGGTTTTCTTGAGCGTGATGTAGATGGCTCCGGCGCAAAAGAACAGGGTGATCTTGCCGAACGCATGCATGGCGATGTGCATGCCGCCGCCGTAAATGCTCCAGGCATTGGCGAGCGCTGCGGCGAGCACGATGTAGGAAAGCTGGCTCACCGTGGAATAGGCAAGCCGTGACTTCAGGTTGTCGCGTGTCAGTGCAACCAGTGAAGCGGCGAGCAACGTAAAAGCCGCCACGTAAATCAGCCACTCACCCCAGGCTGCCCCTGCAAGGAAATCCGTACCGAATATATAAACAACCACCTTGAGCACAGTGAACACACCTGCTTTCACGACCGCAACCGCATGCAGCAACGCGCTGACAGGTGTCGGAGCCACCATTGCAGCAGGTAGCCAGCGATGAAACGGCATCAGCGCCGCCTTGCCGATGCCGAACATGTACAGTGCGAGCAAAACGCCGGCGGCAATACCATCAATGTTCCCGACCAGTATGCCGCCATCGCGAAAGTCGAGCGTACCCGCGACCTGCCATGTCCAGATAATCGCGACGAACAAAAAGCCGATGGACGTCGATAAAAGCAGTCCCAGATAGGTACGTGCACCACGAACGGCCTTCTCCGTACCGTGATGTGAAACCAGCGGATAGGTACTGAGGGTCAACACTTCATAGAAAATGAAAAGCGTGAACAAATTGGCAGCAAACGCAATGCCAATCGCAGCAGCAAGCGAAAGCGCAAAGAACGCGTAGAAGCGTGTCTGGTTCTTTTCTTTATTCTTGCGCATGTAGCCGATCGCGTAGAGCGAGGTCACGATCCACAGTCCCGACGCGACCAGCGCAAACAACATCCCGAGCGGCTCGACACGGAATGCGAAAGCAAGCCCTGGTAACAATTCAAATAACTCAAGTTCCGGACGAGCGCCTGCGACAACGGCCGGATAGAGGGTCGCGACAATTACAAACAGCGTAACCGCAGTAACCAGGGTGATGGCTTCACGCAGGTTCGGGTGACGGCCGGCCAGCGTCAACAATAATGCGCCGGCAACAGGCACAGAGATCGCCAGCTGAATGGCAAGCGTGGCATTCATCCGCCGCCCCCCATCAGCATTGCCGCGGCACGCTGTGCACCACCAACCGTCACGTTGGTCTGCACGCCGAACCAGATGTTCGCGATCGTCAGCACCCAGGCCGGGATCAGCATGGAAAGCGGGGCCTCGCTGACCGCTTTCGAACCCGCGGGCCGCTCCTGGAAGTAGGCGGTCTCTATGACTCGCCAGATGTACACGGCTGCCATGAGCGAAGTAACTACTATGAGCGCCGCAACCGGCCACCAGCCGCGCTCCATCGAAGCCGCAAGAAGGTACCACTTGCTGACAAAACCGACCGTCAACGGCACGCCGACCAGGCTAAGCCCTCCGATGACGAAGGCAGCCATCGTCCACGGCATCGCCTTGCCGAGTCCGGCCATGCGCGACAACTCAGTGGAACCGACCCGGTAAACCACGCATGCCAGCACCAGGAACAGGGCACCTTTCATCAGCGCATGGTTGAACAAATGTAATAAGGTCGCGGTGAGCCCGGTCACGCTCACAAAACTTACGCCGAGTATCATGTAGCCGATCTGCGCAACACTCGAGTACGCAAGCATGCGCTTCACGTCGTCCTGATAGATCGCAACCAGTGACTGGCTGAACATTCCTATCAGCGCAAGCGGCAGGAGAATCCACGCCATCGGCAACACATTAAACGAGAACTCGACACCGAACACCGTATAGAAAATCCTGAGCAGGATGTAGACCGCGACCTTTGTCGCAGTCGCAGCCAATAGCGCAGTGACTACGGACGGCGCGTACGCATACGCATTCGGCAACCAGAGATGCAGTGGAAAAAGGGCCAGCTTCAGGCAGATGCCCACCATCAGGAACGCAAAGGCAGCACGCACTGTGCGAGTATCGTAAACCTCCGGAAGGCGAGCCGCGAGGTCGACCATATTCAGCGTTCCGGCCATCATGTAAAGAAAGCCGATGCCGATCAGGATGAAGGTCGTCCCGATCGTGCCCATTATCAAATACTGGTACGAGGATGTCAGTGCGCGGCGGTCGCGCCCCATAGCGATCAGGGCATACGATGCGAGAGACGATATCTCGAAGAACACGAATACATTAAATGCGTCGCCGGTGATTGTGATTCCCAGCAGTCCTGTGAGGCATAACAGCCACGCGGAATAGAACAACGGCAATCGCTTCTCGCCGAACTCGTGCGCACCGCTGACAGGTGCGGCAATTATGGTCACCACGCCAACTGCCGCAACTATCAGCAACACATAGGCATTTGCCGCATCGACTCGGTACTCAATACCCCAGGGTGCGGGCCAACCGCCCATTGCATAGGAGACCACGCCCTCTGCGGCCACTTGCTGGAATAAAAGAACCGCGATTACGAACGCTGCGATGCTCGCCACAAGCGCGACCAGCCAGGCTGCAAACGGCCGGCGGACCAGCATCGCCAGCGGAGCAGCCAGCATCGGGATGACGACTTGCAGGGCGGGTAGTTGTGTACTGATCAAAGGCTTTCGTCCTGCTCGTGGATGTCGTCTTCCTCAATCGTCCCGTAGGCCTCGTTAATGCGAACGACGAGCGCCAGACCCATTGCCGTGATCGCAACGCCGACCACGATCGCAGTGAGAATCAGCACATGAGGGAGCGGATTCGAATAGATCGTAAAGGCTTCATCCGCGATGGGCGCCGTGCCACCATCAACCTTGGCCAGGCTGATGTAGAAGATAAACACTGAAGTCTGGAATACGTTAAGGCCAACGATTTTCTTGATCAGGTTTCCGTGCGCGATGACTATGTAAAAACCGCTCATCATGAGCACGATCACGATCCAGTAGTTGAAGTGGCCGAGCAGATCCATTACTAGCGTCCGCGTCCGGCAAAGGCGAAAAACAGGGTAATCGCCACGCCCGCTACGGTAATGCCGACGCCAAGTTCAACAAGTATGATGCCGATGTGCTGCCCGGTCTGCGGGTTGTCAGCGAGGTAGTTGTAGTCCAGAAAATTTCCGCCGGCGAGCATGGCAAATACGCCTACGCCGCCAAAAAGCAATGCCCCGACGGCGCACATTGTGTGTGCTACCCACGGTTTGATGACAAGTTCGGCAGCGTCCAGGCCATAAATCAATGTATAGAGCACGATGCCCGCAGCAAACAGTACACCGGCCTGAAAGCCGCCACCCGGACTGTAGTCACCGTGCAATTGGACGTACAGCGCGAACAGGAGAATCATTGGCATAAGCAATTTCGCAACGACGCGCAGTACAATCTGATCCTTCATTTCCTGTCCTCGCCACCTGATGCGCGCCGGCGCGGTGCCGGGACACTAAACAGAATCAGTACGCCGACGCCGGCAACAAAGATAACCAGTACCTCGCCAAGCGTGTCATAGCCCCGGTAGCTGGCGAGTACCGAAGTGACAATGTTTGGAATGCCGATCTCGGTCGGTGACTCTTCGATATAGCGTGGAATCACATGCTCACGTGTCGGCGCATCCGGATCGCCGAACCTCGGCATATCCAGAGTGCCGTAGATCAACGCAGCGCCGGTGATCACAACCAGGACTACCGGCAACAGACCGCTGTGGCGCCCATGCCGCTTTTCCTTACTGGACGTAAGCACAAGGGTTCCAAGCATGAGAACGGTCATTATCCCGGCGCCCACGGAAGCCTCCGTAAGCGCGACATCCACTGCATCGAGCAGTACGAATAGCGCGGCACTCAAAAGATTGTAGATGCCGAACAACATTACGACCGTAAAGAGATTACGCTGCACGATCAGCGCGAACGCGGTAACCGCGAGAAAAGCAAGCAAGGTAATATCTATAATGTTGACCATGGCGCGCTCTCCCGGTATCAGTTGCTGCCGCCGACCTGTGACGTCTGATCGCCTTGTGCCGTATTGGCGCCGTCATGCCCGGGCTTCAAGCCTTCCTGCAACGCAGTTCTGGCAAGTGCGTGGCAGGCGGTTGGGCTCGTAAAGAAGATAAAGAACAGCATCAGCAGTAGCTTCAGTGTGACCAGGCTCCAGCCCGCCTGGAGTGAGAGGCCGATCAGCATCAGGCCTGCACCGCCGGTATCTGTAATAGCGGCTGCGTGCAGGCGCGTGAAGAAGTCCGGCATTCTCCACAGGCCTATGCCGCCGACTAGCAGGAATACCGATCCGCCGGCAAGAAACAACCAGCTGGTCACTTCGACGATCGTGCTCATCGCGCCCGACCCATCGCCTTAAACAGCCTGCAGGACATCACTCACTCCTGTCCTTTGCCGCGGGGTCCGGCACTGAAGTCCCCGTAAGCAAAGAATTTCAGCACGGCAATCACGCCAATGAAGCTGATCAGCGCATACACCAGTGCGATGTCGAGAAACTCCGGACGCCCGGTCAGGAAGCCGATTACGGCGATTATCAGCACGGTCTTGGTACTGAACACGTTGATCGCCAGAATTCGGTCGTACAGCGTCGGCCCCGCAAGCGCGCGAGCCAGCGCCAGCGCCATGGTCACGAGAATCGCGACGCCGGCCCCGGTCAGCACGGTCATCGATGTCATGTGAGGTTACCCTCGAACGCCGCTACCCGACGACGCATTTCTCCCTTCTCGAGGTCCCGTGCGTTCTCTTCCGTCAAGGTGTGCACGAGAATAGTATCGTCGTCGATACTCATCGATACGGTTCCCGGTGTCAGTGTCAGGGAGTTTGCAAACACAACGCGACTCAAGGGAGTGCGCTGTCCGGTGGCAATCCGCAGAGTCGTCGGCGAAATCGGCAGGCGCGGATCCAGAATCCGGCGCGCTACATCCACATTCGACTTGGCGATCTGCCAAATGAGCCACGGCCAATACAACGGAGTACGCAAGCCAAGTCGAATGGGTACACCCTCGCGGTCCGCCACATCCATGCGCCTTGCAATCCACAGGCAGAGCGCTGTCGATAGCAGCCCGAACGCAAAAAACAGCGGCTCGTAGTGGCCGGAAAGCATCAGCCATAGCACAAAAAGCACGGCACCAAGGCCCACGACGTGTTTCATTGTTATTCTCCAGCTGCCCCAGCGCTGCACCAATTTACGGAGCGGGCGAACGGGCGTCAAGACATGGCGTGTCTGCAGTCACGCAGAACCACCGGATGCAAAATATGGTGGACTTTTTGCCTGCGGGCGCGACAATTGATTCACCACAACCTGCTTGACGAAATGAACCATGCCACAATCGACTACCTGTAAGGCCGCCGCGCTCGTACTCGCCCTTGCGCTTTTTCCGCTGGGTGCTTGTGCTGACGGTAAGAGCAACCCGGCGAGCGCTGCCAAGCCGGAAGTGGCAGAACGTTATCAACGCGGCTTTGACAGCGCATGGGAGCGCGCCGAACAGGGAAGGTCTCCATCGGGGGCCTGTGCGCAGGTCATCGGCACCGTCGTCGGCGAGATGCAGCAGGAATTGGATGATAAAGCCCGCGCAGAGGCGCTGCACGCTGCGGATGCCTGCTATGTGCGGGCCATGGTGCGTTTTCTGGAGAAGCGCCTTGATGCCATCGAAGCAGGCGAAGCAAACTGCATTGGGCCGGTATCCAGCACCAGCATTCACCGCAGCTCACTCGGCGGCTTTATCGAGGATCTTGGCGAAAGCCGTGCGGAGTTCGATGGCCGCATCGCGGCAGCAGTGGGTGATCGCGTGCGTGCTGCCTGCCCGGATGCAGCGGCCGTGATTCTGGGAGAGCAGTAAGCTTGCAACGTCACCCGTCACCGGACTACCGGCCTGCACGTCGGAAAGCGACGTGCAGGCTGCGATTTTCGCATTCGTTCTGAGGTTACTCGTTACTCGGCGAACCGAATTCCGTCCGCGTCGAGCTCTGTTTTTCGTCGATCCTTGTCGATTTCGCCGTGGATCCTCACCCGGACGTCAGGAGTCACCTCAACGCCGTCCCAATCGTCGTCGTCAATCTCAACGATCATCGTTCCGGTATCGTCCTGGAATTCGTATTTTTCATCACCCAGCGAGCGCACGAGGTAGCCCTCGACTTTCACATCGGTGTCATCGGCCAATTGCAGGGCTTCTGCCACGGTTACGACCTTGTAGTTGTCGGGTCCCCTGAATCCACCGCGTTCGGAGTCAGCGTACGCCGTAAAGGCCAGGCTGCTTAGTGCAACAGCAGAAAGTAAGGCTTTCATTGATATCTCCATCCTGAAGTAGAAGCCAATACTTTAACGGAGCAAGCTGAAAGTTAGATTAAGTCGCAAATTCAAGGTCCACCACGAGGCCGGAACCACCATCTTCCCTTGCCGGAAACGATATGGCTGCGCCATGTACTTCGGCAATGCGGTGGCAAATCGCAAGGCCTAGACCCAGGCTTTCACTCTTGCTGTCAAGTTGCTTGAATCCCTGCGCCATCTGGAGACGGGTGTTGGCCGCAATACCGGGGCCGGTGTCGGATACGCGCAGGCGCACGCCACTCGGTACTGCTTCTATAACTACCTCGGCGCGGGTACCGGACGGACAATGTATAAGAACGTTTTGCAACAGGTTTTGTATCAGCATATCCAGCAATACGCCATCGCCATTAACACTCGCCGTCATCAACCTGCTATCCAGCTGCATGCCGGCGTTGCGGAACTTTTCCTCGAAGCGTTCCACGACCCGGCTGGCAACCTCCGTGAGCGATACCGCTGCGAAGCGCTGCTGCCACTTCCCTTGTTCCAGTCTCGCCAAGGTCAGCAGTTGCTCCATCAGGCGACTGATACGATCGACCTCGGACTTGACGACAGCGAGATCGGGTTCGTCGGCGGACAGTTCCAGCTTGAGGGTCGTCAACGGTGTGCGCAATTCGTGTGCAACATCGTTTGCGAACCGGCGCTCGCGCGTGAGTACAGTATCCACGTCGCGCATCAGGTCGTTGAGGGAGTCACGCAGCACGCTGATCTCCCGCGCCGGCGTCCTGAGAACGAGCGGTTCCAGAGAGCTTGCGCTTCGCGTTTCCAGCTGGCGGGCGAGTCGAGTCATCGGCCACAGGAAGAATGCGATGAGAATTGCCAGTAATGACAGGTTGATTCCGCTGCCGATCAGAGCCGGCGTGATGATATCCTCGAGAATCTCGCCCTGAACTTCCGCGTAGAGATCATCGCGTCGCAGCATTTGCACCACGAAGCCATCTTCGTGCTCCTGGTAGCCGTGCCAGCTGTAGCCGCCGTATTGCAGGTCTACCGAGCCGTCCTTCATACTGTCCAAAGGACGACTGTGCCGCAGATTACTGACATGGGTTGCGCGCCGGGTATCGTATACGGTCACCCAGGTCGTTTCCTCATCATCGTCGTCATCGTCGAAAACGTCCTCAAGCAGTTCCTCCAGGGTGCCGGCATCCAGGCCAAAGCCGTCGCTGCTGACAATTTCAGCCAACAGCTTGCTCTGCAGTTTGAGATCGTCGTCCAGAACGTCGCGAAACTCCCGGTCCGCAATCCACCAGGTCGCTGCGACGCCGCCAACGGCGGTAACGAGCGTGGAGATCGCCAGAAGTATCGCGAGATGCGAGAGGCGAATCATCCCCCGGCCACCAACCGATAGCCGAAGCCGCGCACTGTTTCGATACGCTCCTTGCCCAGCAGCTTACGCAACCCGTAGATGTGCACCTCGAGGGTATTGGAGTCGACCCCCTCTCCGATGCCATATAGTTGTTGCAGGAGCCGCTCCCGACTGACGGGGCGCTCGCCGGCCTGTATCAGGACCGCAAGAATCTGGTGTTCCTTAGGCGCCATGCTTATTGGCTCACCGTCCAGCATGAATTGATGGGATTCGGCATCGAAACTCAGGTTGCCGACCGAAAGGAGCGGCTGCGCGCGACCCGATTTCCGACGCAGCAGCACACGAATGCGCGCCAGTAACTCTTCCGGCTCGAACGGTTTAACCAGGTAATCGTCCGCGCCCGTGTCCAGTCCGCGAACCCGGTCATCCAGGGCATCGCGCGCCGTGACTATGAGAACCGGGATGTTGCAACCCGAGGCGCGCAGAGAATGCAGCCAGGCCACGCCGTCGCCATCGGGCAGGCCGAGATCCAGCAGCATGACATCGTATTCTGCCGCATCGAAATGACTTCTTGCAGACTCCAGGTTGCGCACCCAATGCACCCGGTAGTGGCGTTTGAGCAGCTTTGACAGAGCAGTGCCGAGCTTGAGATCGTCTTCGACCAGCAGCAAGTACATCAGGAATTCCTATCTATTGGAGCCCGAATTCTGCAATAAGATTCTGAAGCCCTCATTAAGGTCTGGCCGCCCCCTGGACAGGTCGCGCTTCATTCTACTTTAAGAATGCGGCGACAACATTTGTGTTGCCGCATTGCTATAATTCCAATGCCCGACGGAGATGCCGCCAGGTTCACGCCATCCTGCCGACATTCGTTTGTCCGCGAACAAAAACAGTCGCCCCGACATAAGGACCTCAAGAATGAATTGCAACCGTCCCTCTCTGATTCTTGCCGCCACTGCGGCCATCCTGACCCTGGCAGGCCCGGCTTTAGCCCAGGACAATATGCACCTCAACCGCACGATTGAAACCCTGGCCGACGGCAAGCCTGCTTTCGGCATATTCAGCGGTAATTTCTCGCTTGCAAATGCCCGCGCACTTGCAACATCCGATCTCGATTTCATTTTCATCGATATGGAGCACAGCGCCTTCGATTTGGAGACGTTGCAGATATTCCTGCTCGGCATGAGCGACAAGGCGCGGGTTCTGGAAAAGGGCAATCTGCAAATGGATGTCACGCCGCTGGTGCGCATTCCGATGAACGGCCGGGAGAACCTGCAATGGCAGGTGAAGCAGGCCCTTGATGTCGGCGCATTCGGCATCGTGTTTCCCTATGTCGAAACGCGCGAGGAAACAGAAAATGCCATTCGTTCCATGCGATACCCGCAGCGCCGCGGTGATGCGGCCATGGAACCTGCCGGCTTGCGCGGCGCGTCACCCGGTATCGCCCGATGGTTTTGGGGCGCATCGGATTATTTCGATCGCGCCGACGTGTGGCCGCTCGACCCGGCCGGCGATCTTCTTGCCGTGATCCAGATAGAGTCGAAGAAAGCCGTTGATAACATCGAGGCAATCGCGTCAGTCCCGGGCATCGGCGCCATCTTCATTGGTCCGAGCGACCTGTCGATTTCCTATGGCGTGCCCGGCCAGCGAGATCATCCGGAAGTCGACGCGGCGATGAAAAAAGTCCTCGGAGTCTGCAAGGCACGCAATATTCCGTGCGGCCTGACTACCGGCGCCGATGACGTCGAACAATATCTCGATGAAGGCTATAGCTTCGTCACAGTCGGTTACTGGAACGATGCCGGTATTTCAGGCGCCGTAGCCGAGACGCTGCAAATTGCCCGCAAGGCATCGGGTCGCGATAAGGACTGACTGGCAACTGGAGAAAGTCATGATTCGCGCGCTGGCGATTCCGCTTCTCGTACTCTGCTTCGCTGCCGTACCTGTTGCGGCAGACGATCCCGATCTCGAACTGATCATGTCGGACCCGGACTGGATCGGTAACCCGCCGACCGACCCTTACTGGTCCGACGACCTCGAAGCTGTTTATTACAGCCAGAAGCGATCCGGCGAGAAGTTCAGCGACCTGTATCGGGTCGCAACTTCCGGCGGTGATCCCGAGCAGGTAGCTGCCAGCGAAGAGAGTGCCAGCTCCAACAGCAGTCGCGTATACAACGCAGATCGCACCAAGGTCGCCTGGGTACATCGCGGCGACATCATGTACCGCAACCTGGTCACGAAGCGTACTGCGCAAGTAACGCAAACGGCGGTCGAGGAAGACTCGCCCTTGTTCATGACAAACGGCCGGTCAATCTCGTTCATGCGCGAGGGACAGCATTTCATCTACTGGCTGGATTCGGGTCGAACTGCACAAGTTGCCGATATTCGTTTCGAAAAGGACCCGGACGATGAGGATTTCGATGCCTTGCGCGACCAGCAGTTGCGCAACTTCGAAACCCTGCGGCGCGAAAGACGCCGCGACGACGCCAGGAAGTCCCATGAAGAGTCGCGCCAATCCGAGGATCCCGGCGGCGCGCCGTTGCCACTCTATGTCGGCGAGGATCACGTAGAAATCAGCCGATCGCTGGCACCGTCCGGCGATTTCATGTTGATCGTCGTCAAGGACAAGGACGCGGAAGACGGTCGAGCCGGCAAGATGCCGAATTATGTGACAGAAGATGGCTACCTTGCGATCGAGGAAACACGCACCCGTGTCGGGCGCAACAATCCCCCTGCCCAGAGTTTGCTTCTGATCGATCTGGAGCACCGCAGCTTCACCATGATCGACTATAAATCCCTGCCCGGCTTCAACAGCGATCCGCTCGCCGATCTCAGAAAGAGTGCGGTGCAATGGTATGTCCGGCAGGGTGCCGATCGCGATGAAGTCGAAAAAGCCGTCGAGGCGCCAGACGAAAGGCCGTTAACAGTCGAGCGCATCGAGTGGAATCGGGAAGGTACGCTTGCTGCCGTGCAACTGCGAGCTATCGACAACAAGGACCGCTGGCTGGTAACCATCGACCCGCAGGACGGCGAACTGCAATCCCAGCATCGATTGACCGACAAGGCATGGATCAATTGGGATCACAACGAATTCGGCTGGACGAACGACGGGCGCGCCCTGTGGTACCTCTCCGAAGAATCCGGTTTTTCGCACCTCTACCTGAAGAGCGTCGATGCGCGTCGCGCCCGGCAACTGACCAGCGGTCGATTCGTCGTTCGCGAACCCGAACTCGATGCCGACGGCAGTTCTTTCTATGTCGTCGCCAACCGGACCCATCCGGGCAACTACGAGGTGTATCGCGTTGCCGCATCCGGTAGCGAACTCGAGCAGCTTACCTCCATGGGCGGCGTGGTCAGCTTCAAGCTGTCGCCTACCGGTGAGCAGTTGCTCCTCTCACGCTCCTACTTCGACCGGCACGAAGACCTGTACGTACAACCCGTCAGCATGGGAAGTACACCGGTGCAACTTACCGACACCGTCAGTGAGCAATTCAAGAGCATCGACTGGAACATCCCCGAAGTTGCTGAAGTACCTTCATCACACGTCCCAGAACCCATTTACACAAAATTGTACCTGCCGAAGGATTATCGCGAAGGCGAGTCCTACCCTGCGGTGATGTTCGTTCACGGTGCCGGTTACACGCAAAATGCGCACAGCGGCTGGCCCTATTACTTCCGCGAGTTCATGTTTCACACCGTTCTCGCCAACGACGGCTTTATCGTCATCGACATGGATTATCGCGCCTCAAAAGGCTACGGCCGCGATTGGCGCACCGCGATCTACCGCAACATGGGCCACCCCGAACTCGAAGACTTCAAGGACGGCGTCGATTGGCTGGTCAAAAACTACGGCGTAGATCCCGAACGTGTCGGCATTTACGGCGGCTCCTACGGCGGCTTCATGACGTTCATGGCACTGTTCCGTGAACCCGATCTCTTTGCTGCCGGCGCCGCGCTACGCCCCGTCGCCGACTGGATGCACTACAACCATACTTACACGTCGAACATCCTGAACACGCCCCTGGTCGACCCCGTCGCCTACGAACGCAGCTCCCCCATCAACTATGCAGAGAATCTCAACAAGCCGCTCCTCATCGCCGCCGGCATGCAAGACGACAACGTCTTCTTCCAGGACTCGGTCCTGATCCTGCAGCGCCTGATCGAACTCAAAAAAGAAAACTTCGAGCTGGCCGTGTATCCGCTGGACCCGCACGGCTTCGTGCATCCCGAATCCTGGCTGGACGAGTACCGCCGCATCTACAAGCTCATGCACGAGCACGTCAAATAGCCGGCGTCACGATAAATAGGG
>CAYVLL010000052.1:0-12346 GCA_964452235.1 uncultured Woeseiaceae bacterium | reverse complement strand
ACGACGATGACGACCAGGCACTGCTCGCGCGTTTCGGGGTTTTCGGGCCGCCGACTATTATCTTTTTCGGCCCGGAGGGAACGGAGCGACGCGGCTACGAGGTTGTCGGCTACATGAAAGCGGCCGAATTTGCCGCACACGTGCGGCGCGCGGTTGGCGGTGACGGGGTCGGCAAGGACTCGTTCACGGCCCGCAACAGCAACGACGCCGAGATCGCCCGCTGATGACGGCGCGAGTGCTGCTGGCTGCCCTGCTGGTGGGCGCTGCGTTCGGTGGATACTGGTTGCAATCGCAGCGCACGAGCGAAGAGCTGCCGACGCTCACCAACGCGCGCATCGCATTTACACTTCCGGACCTTGAGGGCACACCCAGGGACCTGGACGAATGGGCCGGGAAAGCGCTGCTGGTAAACTTCTGGGCCACCTGGTGTGCGCCCTGCCGTCGCGAGATCCCCCTGCTGAAGCGCGCACAGGACGCACACGCGGACAAAAACCTGCAAGTCATCGGTATTGCCGTTGACTACACCGAAGACGTAATCACTTACGCGGAAACGGCTGGTTTCAACTATCCGATCCTGGTCGGTCAGGAGGATGCCATGGCGGCCGCCGAAGCCTCCGGCGTCGAGTTCATCGGCCTGCCCTTCACCATGGTGATCTCGCCGGACGGTCAGCTGATCAAGACGCACATTGGCGAAATTGTCGAGTCGCACATCGAAAAAATAGTGGCTGTCCTCGATCAGCTGCAGCAAGGCGACCTCGACCTTGCCGGGGCTCGCGCCGCCCTGGGTCGACTCTAGGAGTCTGCGCGGTAGCAACGAATGAGGCGAGGGTGGCCTGCTTCGGCCCATTCGTTGCTACGGCGCAGACTCGAGCCAATATTCTCAGGGCTTGCCTTGTGCGGCCGCAAAAAGGTTAGAATTGCGGCCATCTTCGGCAAACTGGTCGCGAAGCTTGCAAAACGGCGAGCTACCTGCCTGGGTCCGGCGGCTGGTGAGGACACCTGATGGACATACGAAAAGTTAAAAAACTCATCGAATTGCTGGACGAATCCGGCATCGCAGAAATTGAAATCACCGAAGGTGAGGAATCCGTGCGCATCAGCCGGCACAGCCACGCTGCTCCGGCACCGCAATACGTTGGCGGATACCCGCCACCTGCGCCACCGGCCCCGGCAGCCGGGCCACCGGTCTCGTCCACACCCTCCGCCGCAGCGACGCCGGAACCGGAAGAAGACGGTTACGCGGTCACGGCGCCGATGGTGGGCACTTTTTACAGTTCATCCTCGCCCGGCTCGCCGCCGTTTGTGCAGGTTGGTGATCGCATCAAGCAAGGCGATGTCTTGTGCATTGTTGAAGCCATGAAAATGATGAACCAGATCGAAGCAGAAGTATCCGGCACTATCAAGGCGGTACGCGCACAGAACGGTGACCCGGTCGAATACGGCCAGGTCCTGTTCCTCATCGACCAGCGCAACGCCGCGTAGCCGGACGCGTCGCGGTGCTGGAAAAGGTTCTCATTGCAAATCGCGGCGAGATCGCGCTGCGCATTCTGCGCGCATGCCGCGAAATGGGTATCAAGACCGTCGCCGTGCATTCCACCGCGGACAACAACCTGAAGCATGTTTTGCTGGCTGACGAGACTGTCTGTATCGGACCGCCGGCATCCTCTGAGAGCTATCTCAACATGCCGGCGATTATCAGTGCAGCGGAAGTAACGGATTCTGTAGCAATACACCCCGGATACGGCTTTCTGTCGGAGAATGCCGACTTCGCCGAGCGCGTCGAATCCAGTGGCTTTGTATTCGTCGGACCGCCCGCTGCTGCGATTCGCCTGATGGGAGACAAGGTATCCGCTATTCAGGCCATGAGGGCGGCCGGCGTACCGTGCGTTCCCGGATCCGACGGTCCGCTTGGCGACGACCCGGAAGAAAACCTGCGCATTGCACGAGACATCGGCTACCCGGTCATCCTGAAAGCCGCCGGCGGCGGTGGCGGCCGGGGTATGCGCGTCGTGCACTCCGAAGCGGCTCTTGTGAGTGCCGTCACCGTAACCCGGGCGGAAGCACGCTCTGCTTTCAGCAACGAAATGATCTACATGGAAAAGTTCCTGGAGAAGCCGCGCCATGTGGAATTCCAGGTTCTGGCCGATGGGAAGGGCAACGCCATCCACCTTGGCGAACGCGACTGCTCCATGCAGCGCCGGCACCAGAAGGTCGTCGAAGAAGCGCCGGCACCCGGCATCAGTGAAGAGCAACGGCAACGAATCGGCAAACGCTGTGTCGATGCCTGTCTCGAGATGGGCTATCGCAGCGCCGGCACATTCGAGTTTCTGTATCAGGATAATGAATTTTTCTTCATTGAAATGAATACTCGCCTGCAGGTTGAACATCCGGTGACCGAAATGATTACTGGAGTAGACATCGTCCGCGAACAATTGAGAATTGCGAGCGGCGAGAAACTCAGCCTGACGCAGGACCAGATTGTGTTGCGTGGGCATGCCATGGAATGCCGAATCAACGCGGAAGACCCGAAAACCTTTACCCCTTCACCCGGGACGATTCAGTTGTGGCACGCTCCGGGCGGGCCTGGCGTGCGGGTGGAAAGTCATATTTACAGTGGTTACAAGGTACCCCCGTATTACGACTCGATGATCGGCAAGCTGATCACGCACGGCAATGATCGAAAGACGGCGATCGCACGCATGCGAACTGCGCTGACGGAGATTGTGATCGAAGGTATCAAGACCAACATTCCACTTCACCAGGAAATCTTCCAGCACTCGGCGTTTCAGGCGGGTGGCACCGATATTCACTACCTTGAAAAACGCCTCGGCCTGTGAGCAATGGAATGGCGCCAATTTGTCATGAACCTCGAGGCGCTCCCGGCCGCTGCGGTCGAGGAAATATTCACGCGGCATGGCGCTGAAGCCGTCACGCTCAGTGACGCGGGCGACGATCCCGTACTTGAACCGGGACCCGGCGAAACGCCGCTCTGGGCCCAGGTAAAAATCACCGGCCTGTTTCCGCCCTCGGCCGATCTTGCGGGCCTGCAACGGGATCTGCGCCTTTCTCTGCATCTCCGCGAACTGCCCGATTGCCATGTCGAGGCACTCGCAGATCGTAACTGGGAGCGGGAATGGCTGCGGGATTTCCGGCCTATGCAGTTCGGGCGCCGCCTTTGGGTCTGTCCGGACAACCAGGCGATCGACACCGCCAATCGCGATGATACTGTCATCGTGCATCTCGATCCGGGACTGGCATTCGGCACCGGCACCCATCCGACCACCGCGCTGTGTCTTGAATGGCTTGACCAGCAGGACCTGGCGGGACGGCGGGTTCTCGATTTCGGTTGCGGGTCCGGCATTCTTGCCATCGCCGCCGTCCTGCTTGGCGCAAGTCACGTCGTCGCGCTGGACATCGATCCACAGGCGCTCACCGCAACCCGCAGCAACGCACAACGAAACCGGGTCGACGATCGCATTTCGACGACTGCCGACACAGAATCGCTGGACGATGAATTCGATGTGATCGTCGCCAATGTTCTGGCCGGGCCACTGGCACGCCATGCGCGTACAATTTGCAGTCGACTGCTACCGGGCGGCGCGCTGGCGCTGTCCGGCATACTGGAAAACCAGACAGCAACTGTCGCCCTTGCCTATGCGGAATTTATCAGCTTTGAACCCCCGATGGTCCGCGGTAGCTGGGCGCGTTTGTCGGGCAAGAGGAACTGAGACCGGTGAACTCCGTCGCAATTAGTGGCAGGGGCAATTAGTGTCAGGCATGTATACACAATGCCCCGATTGCCAGACCGCCTTTCGGGTTACCGCGGCCGTCTTGCAACAGGCCGGTGGACGCGTGCGCTGCGGAAACTGCGGACATGCCTTTAGCGCTCTCGAGCGGTTGACGGAGGACCCGCCGCAGGTCGACCAGCACGCGGCAGCGTCGTCTTCGTTCGATGTCGAGAATCCTCGCGAAGAACCGGACACCACTGACGATGAACGCGACGCGTTGCTCGACACATTGAACGAATTGGCCGGTACCGATGACATTCGTATCGAGGATACCGGTGTCGAGTGGCTCGTCATCGACGAAGACAATGCGGACGAGGCACCTGCAGCGGATGACTCCGGAACAGCGGACACCCATTCGGCGCGCTGGTACGCGGAAGACCACGACAGCGATGAAGATGAAAGCCCCGGACCCGCTCACGATGAACCACAGCTGCCCGAAGTGCTGGATGAGGTTCCGCTGGCTGACGCGCCGGATGCACCGGATGGCAGTGCCGGCATCGAGGTCGAGGAATCGGGCGTACAAGCTGTACACACAATGCAGGAACCGCTGGATCTGCCGTCCGGCGAGCCCACCGAAATGCGCTTCGACGACCACACGCCTTTGCCCGAGGACTTCGACGACCCGCGACCGGAAGCCGCGGCAACCGAAGTGCCGCAACGCCGCGCAGAGGACCAGGTTGAACCGCGCCCGGTTGAATTTGACGAGCGTCAATCCGATCTCGCGCTGGGCGAGCCCGAAGACTGGCGCCAGCTCCTGGAGGAATTCTCCGACGACACGAATCGCGCGCCGGAGAAAGTCTCCGATCCGGACGACATCGATACCCAGTTCGATCTGCAGGCGCTCGAATTGGGTATCGATGTCAGCGGCAGTCGGCGAGTCACTATCGAAAGCACCGACAGTGATGCGCTTGAAACGCCACAGGCCAGCAGGGTCGATTCAGACCTGCAACCGGAGATTTTTGAGCCCGGCACAGTTTCAGGTATCGACTTCGATACCGGCCCCGAGAATGCCAGCAACGTTCGTTCCGTGATCGATGTCGAAATTGTCGCAGGCGATGAGGTCGCTGTCGACTTTGATCCGGGCGGTGATGGCGGTGAGGCGATCAGCCTCGAAACCGTCGATTTCGATCCGGGTGACAGTGACGCATTGCCACCGGAGCCGACGTTCGCTGCCCCGGATTTCACCTGGACCTCGGGTAAGGACAGTGAGGACGATGCCGACAGCGCACTGGAGGCGGAACTGGTTGCAGCGTATACCGCGGACGAGCCGGACGTCGTAGAGCCAGACGTCGTAGAGCCGGACGTACTGGAGCCGGCGGCCGACGAGGAGCAGGACGCCCTGCTCCATGTGCCCCCGCAAACTGAAGAAGAAATGACCATCAACATGCAGATCGACCAGGATCTGCTGCGCCTGGTGGAGGAAGATGCAGGATTCGCGTTGTCCCAATCCGGCCGGCGCCGGATGCCCGAAGATTCCCTGCTGGTCGAAACAATCATCATGGAAGGCGACTTCGTCCGGACTGCGCTGGACAAGGAACTCGACGAGGCGGTCAAAACGGTAGCGGACAGCGGCGACGACGACCCGCGACGTCTTCTGGACACATACATTGCAACAAAGGAAAAAGTTCGCGGCGGTCGCCGCAAGACGGATCCACCCAGCTACGCGGTCATTGCAGGCGTAGCGGTGCTGGGGATTGCCCTGCTCGCACAAGCTGTGCACGGCTATCGCGATTCCCTCGCAACCTACGGCGCATTCAACCAGACGGTTGGCGCGGCCTATCGCTGGTTTGGCGATCCGCTTGTTCCTGCATGGGATGTACGCGGCTGGCGCTTCGAATCGACCAGCGGCAGTACAGAAGGCAACGATGAGGTACTGACCATTCGTTCGCGTATCAGCAATCAGACGAGCGGTTCGCTGCCCTACCCGTTGCTGCATATTTCGTTGACCGACCGCTACGAGGAAATTATCGGCAGCAAGGTGCTGCAACCCGCCGAGTACCTGGGTGAGGGCACGAACGCCGGCCAGCCTGTCGATGCCGGCGACGGCTTTACAGCCGTCATTACCGTGGCACCACTGGCGCGGGAGGCCACCGGCTTCAAGCTCAACATCTGCTATCGCGAAAACCCCGAACAGTTGCGGTGTGCGACCGAAGATTTCAGGCGCTGATCGCGGTGACCGCCATTCCTGATCGCAAGCGCATAGGGACAGTATGAAAATCGGGCCATACGAGCTGCCGAGCCCGTTTCTGCTCGCACCGATGGCGGGCATTACCGATGCGCCGTTCCGGCGCCTCTGCCGGCAATTCGGCGCGGGCATGACCACCTCGGAAATGACGACAGCCGACATAAGCCTCTGGCACACAGCGAAATCCAGGCGGCGACTCGACATCGACTCGGATGCAACTCCGCGCGTTGTGCAGATCGCCGGGTCCGAGCCTGCGCAAATTGCACTGGCCGCACGCATCTGTGTCGATCGCGGTGCGCAGATAATCGACATCAACATGGGTTGCCCTGCCAAGAAAGTCTGCAAACGGGCGGCCGGCTCTGCGCTGTTGCGGGACGAGTTGCTGGTCGCGCGCATCCTTGAGTCAGTCGTGCGCGCGGTCGACGTTCCTGTAACCGTGAAGATTCGTACGGGTTGGGATCCGGAAAACCGCAATGGCGTCGCGGTCGCAACAATTGCCGAGGCCAGCGGCGTGCAGGCGCTGGCAGTGCATGGTCGCACGCGGTCCTGTCGCTTCACGGGAGAAGCCGAGTACGACACGATTGCACGCATCAAGCAAGCCGTCTCGATACCGGTAATCGCAAATGGAGATATAACGACTTCCGAGAAGTCGCATGAGGTTCTGAGTGTAAGCCAAGCTGATGGCTTGATGATTGGCCGCGCTGCAATGGGACGGCCCTGGTTTTTCCGTGAGCTGAATTATTATCGCGCAAAAAATGAATCGATTGCGCCTCTGGAAAAAATCAAAGTGCGTGATATTATGCTCGACCACCTTGGGGACTTGTACCGGTTTTACGGGGAAACGACTGGCGTTCGGGTGGCTCGCAAACACCTGGCCTGGTATTGCGCTGGATTGCAGAATTCGGACACGTTTCGGTCACGGGTGGTGCGCGCCGAAAGCGCCCTTGAGCAAATTCGCCTGACATTGCAATACTTCGACAACACGGCTCAAGACGAATCTTTGGCCGCATAGGAGCTTCGCTACGTAAATTTCTGTTTACGAGCCTCAACTTCTTCAGGAAACAGTACAAAGTGTCTAAAAAATCTCAAAAGAAAACTCATAAGGACACGGAACTGCGCGCTAACAACAAGAGGCCTCTCAGAAAACACACGGAAGACGCTCTGCGCGGCTACTTCTCGACTCTTAACGGCGACAGGCCAGGCGATCTCTACGATCTGGTCATGGGTGAAGTCGAAGAGCCGTTGTTCAAGGCCGTTATGGACTACACGCACGGCAACCAGAGCCAGGCAGCGGGCATTCTCGGTATCAATCGGGGTACGCTGCGCAAGAAGCTCAAGACTTACTCGCTTCTCCAGTAGCAGCAGGGCTGTCACCCATGCCCCCGGTGCGTCGCGCACTCATCAGCGTCTCTGACAAACGCGGCTTGCTGCCGTTTTCGCGCGGCCTGGCAGCGATGGGCATCGAGATTGTGTCTACCGGCGGCACCTGCAGGGCTTTGCAGCAATCCGGCGTTGCGGCCACCGAAGTGTCCGCAAAGACGGGCTTTCCGGAAATAATGGACGGTCGCGTCAAGACCTTGCACCCCGCAATTCACGGCGGGTTGCTTGGACGCCGGGGCACGGACGACAGCGTGATGGCGGCGCATGGAATCGAGCCGATCGACCTGCTGATCGTAAATCTTTATCCGTTTCAGGAAACCGCGCGTCGTGCAGAAGCGAGTATCGATGAGACCATCGAGCAAATCGACATTGGTGGTCCGGCGATGATTCGTGCTGCCGCCAAGAATCACGAAAGTGTTGTCGTGATCGTCGACCCGGACGATTACGATGAGTTACTTGCGACTTTGCAACTCGGTCCGGTAACGGATGGACAGCGACGGCGGTTAGCGGCCAAAGCTTTTGCACACACAGCCAGTTACGACACGGCCATCACAGGCTGGCTGTCCGGTCTCCTCGGCGACGCAGAATTCGGCGAACGCTTCCTGTACTCGGGCGAACGCCTGGAAGTCCTGCGCTACGGAGAGAATCCGCATCAGGAGGCCGCTTTCTACCGCGACCAGTCTCCTCCGGACGGTTCGCTCGCAGCAGCGCGACAATTGCAAGGAAAGACGCTTTCCTACAACAACGTTGCGGATGCCGACGCAGCGCTGCAATGTGTCAGGCAATTCGACCAGCCCGCCTGCGTCATCGTCAAGCACGCCAATCCTTGCGGTGTCGCCGTCAACGAAACGCTGGCCGAGGCCTACCAGCGGGCGTTCATCACCGATCCGACTTCGGCCTTCGGCGGCATCATTGCGTTCAATCGCACGCTCGATAGCCAGACAGCACAAAACATTATCGAGCAGCAGTTTGTCGAGCTCATCGTCGCGCCGGATTTCGAAGAGGCGGCGCTCGCGATTCTTGCTCACAAGGAAAATGTGCGCGTCCTCGAAACGGGCATGGAAGCAGGTATGTCGGCGGTTGGCAGCGTCAGCGGCCGCGTCTTTCACAAGGTTTCAGGCGGACTGCTGGTGCAGAGCACGGATACCGGGCACGTCACGGAAAAAGACCTGAAAGTGGTCACCGATCGTGTGCCGAGTGCGGGTCAGATCGCTGACCTGCTGTTTGCCTGGCGGGTAGCAAAATTCGTTAAATCGAACGCAATCGTGTTTTGCCGTGACGGCATGACGCTAGGTGTCGGTGCCGGGCAGATGAGTCGCGTATACAGTACCCGGATCGCCGCCATAAAAGCCGCCGACCAGGGCCTGGAGCTAAACGGTTCCGTCATGGCATCGGATGCCTTCTTTCCGTTTCGCGACGGCCTCGATAGTGCCGCCGAACACGGTATCGCGGCAATCGTGCAGCCCGGCGGCTCGGTCCGCGACGATGAAGTAATCGCCGCCGCGAATGAACATGGCATTGCGATGGTGTTCACCGGCATGCGGCATTTCCGGCATTGACCCGGTATACCGGAGAAACCGGGTGAAAGTTCTCATCGTGGGTGGTGGTGGTCGGGAGCATGCGCTGGCCTGGAAGTGCATCCAGTCGCCGCTGGTGTCCGAAGTACTGGTCGCCCCCGGTAATGCCGGCACGGCGCTCGAAACAGGCGTGCGCAATGTCGCTATCGCTGCCGATGACATTGATGCGCTGGTAGGACTTGCACAATCAGAGCTGGTCGGCCTCACTATAGTCGGTCCGGAAATGCCACTGGTGGCCGGAATCGTCGACCGCTTCAGGGAACACGGTCTAGCCGTGTTCGGTCCGACGGCTTCAGCCGCGCGACTGGAAGGCTCAAAGGCATTTACGAAAAGTTTCCTGCAACGTCATCGCATCCCGACGGCCGCGTTTGAATCCTTTACGGAACTGCAGCCGGCACTCGACCATATACGCCGGTGTGGTGCGCCGCTGGTCGTCAAGGCCGATGGCCTGGCGGCAGGAAAAGGCGTCGTGGTCGCACGCTCTGTCGAAGAGGCCGAGCGTGCGGCGCGTGACATGCTGGCTGCCGGTGCGTTCGGTGAGGCAGGACGATGCATCGTTGTAGAGGAGTTTCTGGACGGCGAAGAGGTCAGTTTCATCGTTATGACCGACGGCAGCAACGTATTGCCGCTTGCGACGTCGCAGGACCACAAGGCGCGCGATGATGGCGACACGGGACCGAATACCGGCGGCATGGGCGCGTATTCTCCGGCACCGGTCGTAACCGCCGGGCTGCAGAGCCGCATCATGCAGGAGATTATCCAGCCAACCATGGAGGGACTGCGCACCGACGGCATCGACTACCTGGGATTTCTGTACGCCGGCCTGATGATCGACGCCAACGGCGCGCCACGCGTACTGGAATTCAATTGCCGTTTCGGCGACCCGGAAACGCAGCCGATCCTGGCCAGGCTGCAATCCGACCTGGTCGAACTTTGCCTCGCTACTCTGGCAGGAGGACTCAGCTCTGTCGAGACAGCGTGGGATCCGCGCGCAGCGCTCGGAGTCGTCATGGCAGCCGGCGGCTACCCGGGACCGTACCGCCACGGTGAGCCGATTCGCGGCCTGCCAACCTCGGCTGCGGGTCTCGCCAAGGTGTTTCATTCAGGAACGGTCCTCTCGGGCAAGGATGTGCTGACCAACGGCGGCCGCGTACTGTGCGTGGTGGGCCTGGGTGACAGTGTCGCGGCTGCGCGGGATGCGGCCTACGCCGAAGTACGCACCATCGCCTGGCGGGACGCCTATTATCGCAAGGATATCGGGCACCGGGCGATAGCGCGTGAGCAGGATTGACGTGAGCAAGCCTGGCGCCCGCATGCTGGGCACGGAGGAAGCAACGGCGGCGATTGCGGCGACAATGCCGGCGTTCGGCACCGAACGTGTCGGTTTACAGCAAGCCACCGGGCGGATACTGCGTGAAACGGTGCGCGCGGAACGCGACCAGCCCCCGTTCGACCGTGTGACAATGGACGGTATCGCAATTTCGTTCAATGCGATCGACGACGGCCTGCGGCACTTCACGGTGCAAACGACCCAGCATGCCGGCGACCCGGTGGTGGCACTTGCGGACGACGCACATTGCATCGAAGTGATGACCGGCGCGGTGCTGCCCCGTGGCAGTGATTGCGTCGTGCCGATCGAGCGCGTGCGCATTCGCGAGAATGTTGGCAAGCTCGCGCCCGGCTATCAACCCGAACGTCGCCAGTACATTCACGCACGCGGTTCCGACCATGCGAAAGATACGGCAGTCTTGTTTCCGGGAACGGTTATTTCGCCGATGGCCGTCGCGATTATTGCATCGTGTGGCTTGTCGGAGATCACGGTCAGCAAAGAGCCGGTGATTCGCGTCCTGTCGACCGGCTCCGAGTTGCTGCCCGCCGGTCAGGCGATCGAGCCGCACCAGGTGCGGCTGTCCAATGGTCCTGCCCTGCTGGCGATGTTGCAGACTCAGCGGTATGACGATTGCCTGCACGAGCACCTGTTGGACGAGCCAGCCATTCTGCAGCAACGAATTGCAGCGCACCTGGAGGCTGCAGGTGTGTTGATCCTGTCCGGTGGCGTGTCGATGGGCAAAAAGGACTTCGTACCGCAGGTGTTACTGGATCTCGGCGTCGAACTCGTCTTTCACAAGATCAGCCAGCGACCCGGTAAACCGATGTGGTACGGCACGGGACCCGATGGGCAGGCCGTGTTCGCCCTGCCGGGCAATCCGGTATCGACGCTTGTCTGCTGCCGGCATTACGTACTTCCGGCGCTGCTGGCTGCCAGCGGACGCACGCTTCCGGCTGCGGAGTGGGCCGTTCTGACGGACGATGTGACGGTGTCAGACGAACTCACTGTCTTCCTGCCCGTGCGCCTCACAAGCGACGTTGATGGCATCGTTCGTGCACAGCCGGTCGCAACCAATACATCGGGCGACTTCACCTCGCTTGGCGGTACCGACGGTTACGTCGAACTGGTCCGCGAGCAGGCATTTTTCCCGCGCGGCAGCCCGGTGCCACTGCATCGCTGGGCGGCGCCGTAGACCTTACCTCGCATAGTCCCGTGCGTAGGCGGGGGTCTCCATACCTTCGCGAAGTTTCGGGTCGGGTTGGACGTCGCCGGCTCTGATCTCGAGAGGAATCACGCCCGCCCAATACGGCGATTGATCATCCTTCGCTGCGTCCTTCGGCGGCCCCGAACGGATTTTCACGCTGGCCTCATCCAATGGCATCGAGAGCACCGTTGTAGCCGCGATCTCCTTGTCGTCAGGCTGCCGGCAATCGCTCCAGCGACCCGGCAGGAGGTGATCGAGCAACGCCTTGAATGCCGCGACCTTCTCCGCCTCGTCGCTGATCGGGCGTGCGCTGCCGAAGGCGACGACCGAGCGATAGTTCATTGAATGCGAAAATGCCGAGCGCGCCAGTACGAGGCCGTCCAGCAAGGTCACGCATACGCTGATCGGTTTGCCGTCCGCGAAGCTGCTGAGCCAGCGACTGGCTACGGCGCCATGCAATATGAGTTCGTCGCTACATCGTGCATAGGTCATTGGCACAACCATGACACCCTGGTCTGTCGTCAAACCGACGTGGGCGACAAGGCCTTCATCGAGAATGGCATACGCGGTATCGCGGTCGTAGCTGCCGCGCTCACGGTGGCGGGACAGGGTCGTTCGATCTGTCTGGCGAAGAACGCTGCTCACTTGCACTCCCTGGACTCTCAGATACCTAAAGAGCAGGTTAGCGCTCACCTGCACGACCTGCCAATGCACAGTTTGCGCGGATCGGGAGACATACAACGGGGCGCCTGCCGAGATTTGCGAGCAGGGGTGTTAGGATACCGGATGTGCCGGTTGCCCGATCAAGTCTGGTCCGGCACCCAGATAGAATAACGACAAATAACCGGAAGGAGTCCCGTCATGCTCTCATTCATGAAGCCT
>CAYVLL010000051.1:5839-12468 GCA_964452235.1 uncultured Woeseiaceae bacterium | reverse complement strand
GCGGGCGTGCCCATCGCGCCACGCCGCGTTTCGAGCTCGAGCCGCACTTCATGAGCGCGCTCTTCGGTTATCGAGTAGCTCGCAATAACCCAAATAGCTACCGCCGATGCGGCTATCGGAATCAGAATGTCGCAAGCGCGAATTATCAATATGGTCTGCGAGGATTGATCGCCCTGCAACGTGACGTCGAATCCGGTCGCGGTCAGAAGGAAGCCGCCGACCGCTATCGCAACAGCCTGGCCGAGCTTGACGACCCACCAGAATATCGAGCCGTACATACCTTCCCTGCGCTTGTGCGAAATCAACTCGTCCTCGTCAATGACGTCGGCAACCATCGATGGCATCAGCGTAAACAGACTGGCAAAGCCGAATGAGATCAAGGGGGCAGGAATGAGTATGAGCCACGGAATCTCGGGACGGTAACACACCCATTTCAACCCGTAGCCAAGCATCGAAATACCGATCGCAACGAAGAACGTCTGTCGTTTGCCAATCCTGGTACCCAGCCAGATTACAAACGGAATGATCAGAAAGCCGGATGCGATACGTAGCGTGCCCTCGTAGCCTGCGAACTCCGAGCCAAGACTGACGTCGCCATCAAACAAATAGTAGATGATCACATAGAACTGAAATGCTGCGATCATGATGAAGCCGTTGAATACGAGAAACGTGGCAACGCAAAGTTTCTGGAAGGGCTTGAATTTCAGGCTCATTGCAAAGCCCTTGAGAAAATCAGCCGCACTTTCCAAAAGCGTGCGCCCCTGCGATTCCTGCACGACGTCGCTGGCCGAGAACCGTTCTTGCAGGAAAATGGCCGGCATTACGCCCACAATGACAACGACGATGCCGATCACGAGCGCGAGCCCGGCGGCGCCTTCTCGCATGTCATCGAACAGCAATTCATTCTGCATGATCCAGAGAAACCAGGGCGCAATCAGGTAGGGCGTTTGGCCGATAAAATTCTGTACCCCCATCAGACGCGTGCGCTCGTGGTAATCCGGCGTTAACTCGTAACCCAGCGCCACCCACGGCGTGACAAAGATCGTGTAAGCCAGAAAGAAAATGAGCGAGCCGATCAGGAAGTACCAGAAGTAGTAGCCTTCGCTGGCGTCCGACGGCAATTGCCAAAGCAGTATGTACACCAGCCCCGCCGCAATCGCGCCGACGAAAATATACGGACGACGCCGGCCCCAGCGGGACCGGGTGTGGTCCGAAATATAGCCCATCAACGGGTCGGTCAGTGCGTCGGTCAGTCGGGGCAGCGACCCCAGCAATCCGACGAGCGCAGGGCTCATGCCGAAACCCAGGTTTAATACGATCACCATGCCGCCGATCGCGGACGCGAGAAGGTTGTTGGTGAACGCTCCGAACCCGTAAATTAACTTGTGTTGGAATGGAATTCGATCTGTTGGTGCCGTTTCGTATTGCGGTGGGTGGCTCATGCCCGTCGTCCCCTGGCCCATTCGCAAGGCTCACGTATTATTATGATCATCGTGAATCAAATTGACAGCGCTGTCAAACATTGGTACAAGAATCCGGGTACGTTCAGCACATTATCGCCCTCGCAAGACGAGTCAAGAACGGGGAGATGGTTTTGCCTCAGCCAACAATTGCCAAAGGCTGCCTGGCCATCCCGGCTTCGCTGCGGAGCATATTGCTAATAGCAACAATGTCGACATCCATTGCAAATCAGGCGGCCGGCCGCGACACGATCGAAGTACGTGTGCACGCTTTGCTGCAGCAAATGACGCTGGACGAGAAGATCGGCCAGATGGTCCAGCTCAATGCCAGTGAAGGCGACCCGCTGATCTATCTTGCGGATGATCTGCGTGCCGGTCGTGTCGGATCGATTCTCAACCAGGTGGATGTGGCCACTGTCAACGAGCTGCAGCGAATCGCGTTAGAAGAAAGCCGCCTCGGTATTCCGCTGCTGGTGGGCCGCGACGTCATCCACGGATTCAAAACGATCATGCCGATTCCCCTCGGCCAGGCCGCGACGTGGAATCCCGGACTGGTAAAGGAAGGCAGCCGTGTTGCGGCGCGGGAAGCCGCAACGGCCGGAATCAACTGGACTTTTGCGCCGATGATCGACATCGCGCGCGATCCTCGCTGGGGCCGCATTGCTGAAAGCATGGGCGAGGATCCCTACCTTGCAAGCGTATTTGCAGCGGCGATGGTTGAAGGTTTCCAGGGCGATAACCTGGCGATGAACGGCACGATCGCGGCCTGCGCGAAACACTTTGCCGGCTACGGTGCCTCCGAAAGCGGCCGCGATTATGCGACCACCAACATCCCCGAAAATGAGCTCCGGAACGTCTATTTTCCGCCATTCAGGGCGGCGATCGATGCCGGCGTCAAAACGCTTATGACGTCTTTCAGCGATCTGGACGGGGTGCCCGCGACCGGCAATGCTTTCCTGCTGCGCGAGGTACTGCGTGATGAATGGCGGTTCGACGGTTTTGTCGTCAGCGACTGGGACTCGGTACGTCAGCTCGCGATACACGGTGTCGCCGAGGACGATCGCGACGCGGTCTACCAGGCCGTGACCGCCGGCGTGAATATGGAGATGGCGGGCGGCGCATACGGCCAGCACCTGGCCGGGCTGATCGAGAATGGCCAGGTTGCCGTCGACCTTGTCGATGATTCCGTGGCCGATATTCTGCGGCTAAAGTTCGAGCTGGGACTGTTCGAGCGTCCGTACACCGATCCTGCCGACCTGCCATCGATTGCGAACGCAGAAGCACTGGCCGTGGCAAAAAAACAGGCGCTGCAGAGCGCGGTGCTGTTGAAGAACGACAACGACGTATTGCCGCTCTCTGCTGCCTCACTCAACAGCATCGCCGTGATCGGACCGCTGGCCGATGCGCCCTACGAACAGCTCGGCACGTGGATTTTCGACGGCGATGTCGACCTTAGCGTTACTCCACTGGAGGCGATACGGGATCTCGTCACTGACGACGTCGACGTACGATACGTACGTGCGATGGAGACTTCCCGAAGCCGCGTCGGCGCGGGATTCGATGACGCGGTCGATGCTGCGAATCAAGCGGATGTTGTCATACTATTCCTCGGCGAGGAATCGATTCTGTCCGGCGAGGCTCATTCACGTGCGGACATCAATCTGCCGGGGGACCAGGCCGAACTCCTGAAGCGCATCCGCGCGACCGGCAAACCGCTGGTCGCCGTGATCCTGGCCGGGCGACCGCTGACACTGGCGAACATCGTCGATGACGTCGACGCGATCCTTTTCGCGTGGCACCCGGGAACGATGGGAGGGCCGGCAATCGCCGAGCTGTTGTTCGGGCTGGAGTCGCCGTCCGGAAAACTGCCGGCGACCTTTCCTCGCATGGTCGGCCAGACCCCGATCTACTATAACCAGAAGAACACCGGCAAGCCACCTTCACCGGATACGGTCGTACACATCGACGACATCGATACGCGCGCGCCACAGACGTCTTTCGGCATGACGGCGTTTCACCTCGATGCCGGGTATACACCCCTGTTTCCTTTTGGTTTCGGGTTGTCGTATGCGCGGTTCGACTACCAGGATATCGGCGTCAGCGCCGACGAGATCGTCCTCGGCGATACCGTCACGATCAGTGCCGACCTTAGCAATAGCAGTGCGGTCACCGCCGAAGAAATCGTCCAGCTCTATGTTCGCGATCTTGTCGCTAACGTCACCAGGCCCGTTAAGGAGCTCAAGGGTTTCCAGCGCATTCGCCTCGAACCCGGTCAGCGAACAACCGTCGAGTTCCGGCTGCACACCGACGAGTTCGCGTTCCATGGGCGCGATATGAAGCGGATAACAGAACCGGGTGAATTTCACGCCTGGATCGGCGGCAGCTCGGATACCGGTTTGCAAACGTCTTTCCGAATCGTCGCGAGCCACTGAGTTCCGGGAATTTAAGGTGGAAGACAGTACCCGATTCACCGTGACGGTCGCGCTGATCGTGGCGCTCGGCGGATTCCTCATGGGTTTCGACGCCTCCGTCATATCCGGCGTCGTCGGCTTCATCGAGGTCGAATACTCGCTGACGAAAATACAGGTCGGCTGGGCGGTGTCCTGTCTCGCCCTGACCGCGACGTTCGGAATGATGGTATCCGGCCCGCTCAGCGACAGGCTCGGGCGGCGGCCGGTGTTGAAGATCGCCGCCGCTTTGTTCGCTGTGTCAGCCGTCGCATCGGCCATTGCGCCGAACTTCGCATTGTTCATCGTTGCGCGGATGATCGGCGGATTCGGCGTTGGCGCCGCACTCATCGTAGCGCCAATGTACATTGCCGAAATTGCGCCGCCGAAGCTGCGCGGCCGTATGGTGTCTTTCAATCAGCTGAACATCGTCGTGGGAATTTCGGTGGCCTTTTTCAGCAACTACCTGATCCTGATGTTGGGAGAGTCCGGTGCTGGCTGGGTGAGCGCACTGAGCCTCGATACCTGGAACTGGCGCTGGATGCTAGGCATAGAAACGCTGCCCGCCGTCCTTTACTTCGTCGCCCTGACGTACGTGCCGGAGAGCCCGCGCTGGCTCGCCATGCACGGCCGCGAGGCCGAGGCACGCGAAATTCTCGCGCGTGCAGGTTCAGCGGAGCAGGCCGGGTTCGACCTTCAAGAGGTGCAACAAAGCATCGAAGCCGAGGCCGCGCTCGGACGCGTGTCGATCGGCACGCTGCTGCATCCGTCGCTGCGCCTGGTACTGACAATTGGAATCTCAGTCGGGATCCTGCAGCAGATTACCGGCATAAATTCGGTGTTCTTCTATGCGCCGATGATATTCGAACAGTCCGGGATCGGCACCAATGCGTCGTTCATGCAGGCGGTTCTTGTAGGGCTCGTCAACCTCGTGTTTACCTTGGTGGCAATGGCATTTATCGATCACCTCGGTCGCCGTTTGCTGCTCGGCTTTGGTCTAAGCGGCATCGCGATTTGCATGCTGACGCTTGCGTACGGGTTCGGTGCGGCAACCTATACGCTGGACCAGCAGGCGATCGAGAAGTTGCCGGCAGAGATCAGCCGCGAAGCGCTGCAGCCCTTGATCGGCGTAACGCACAACAGCGATATCGAATACCGTACCGCATTGAAGGCATCGATAGGCAGCGACAACTACACGTCTTTCCAGTCACAGCTCGTCAGCAGCGCGATCGACACGAAGCCGACCCTGATCCTGTTCGCCATCCTGGGCTTCGTCGCGAGTTTCGCGGTGTCGATAGGACCGGTGATGTGGGTGTTGTTTGCGGAACTGTTTCCGAATCGCGTCCGCGGACTGGCCATATCTTTCGTTGGCCTGGTCAACTCCGCTGTCGCGTTTCTCGTCATCCTCGTTTTCCCGTGGGAGCTCGAAACAATCGGCGTCTCCAGTACCTTTCTTATCTATGGTTTGTTCGCTGTGATCGGGCTGGTTTTCGTCATGCGTATCCTGCCGGAAACCAAGGGGCGGTCGCTCGAAGAACTTGAAAAAGTCCTGGTGAGGAGCTGAGATGAAATGGATCAGCGCCTGTATCCTGATGATCGTCGTCCTGAGTGGGTGTGCGCAGGACGTCGACGAAGGCGCTGCCCGGATTCCGGATGGCGGCTTGCAGCAGACACCCGCCGATCGGCTGGCCGGCGAGGTCATGGCCGTGGCGTACTCGGGATTTCGTGAGGGCCAGTATCCTGACCGGGGTGACGGCGCCGTCAACCCAAGCGAGGCGGAAGTTCTCGAAGATCTGCAAATACTCCTCGAGCATGACCTGACGCTGATCCGTCTCTACGATAGCGGCGAGAACTCGGTGACGACGCTCGAGCTCATTCGAGAGCACGAATTGCCCGTCAAGGTGCTGCTCGGTATCTGGTTGCGCGCCGAGGTCAGCAACCATGAATACTGTCCATGGCTGGACGAACCGATACCGGAAACGCAGCTGGCGGCGAACAGGCTCGCGAACTCGTCCGAGGTGCAGCGTGGGATCGAACTCTCGAAAAAGTTCGACGACATCGTCGTCGCGGTCAACGTCGGCAACGAAGCGCTGGTCGAATGGAACGATCACATGGTGCCGCTCGACGAGGTCATCGACTACGTGCTGCGAGTAAAGGGCGCCATCGAGCAGCCCGTTACGGTTGCCGACAACTATGAATGGTGGATACGGGACGGCGCTCCGCTGGCGGAAGTTGTCGACTTTCTCGGCGTACACACGTATCCGGCCTGGGAAGACAAGTCTATCGATGAAGCGCTTGCGTATACGATCGAAAACATCCTTGACGTGCGGTCGGCCCTTCCGCACAAGCCGATCTCCATCCTCGAAGCGGGCTGGGCGACCATTGCACAGGAGTTTGGTGCGCGAGCGAGTGAGGAGAACCAGGCTCGCTATTATCGAGAACTGCAGGAGTGGGCCGCCGTAAACAACGTGACGGTGTTTTTCTTCGAAGCATTTGACGAGCCCTGGAAGGGCAATCCCGACAATCCCATGGGTGCGGAAAAGCACTGGGGCATGTTCAACGTCGACCGTACACCGAAGGCGATCGCCAGGGAAGTTCGGCGGGCGATTGCGAGATAACGGCATTGGTCAGCATGCCGAAAATTTCCTTACGCGGTTTGCGGACGTTCTGCATCGCGGCGCGCTACGAAAGTTTCCGTACAGCCAGCGATGAGCTGTTCATT
>CAYVLL010000051.1:0-5739 GCA_964452235.1 uncultured Woeseiaceae bacterium | reverse complement strand
CTGCATCGCGGCGCGCTACGAAAGTTTCCGTACAGCCAGCGATGAGCTGTTCATTACTCCATCGGCGATCAGTCACCAGATCAAGAGTCTCGAGGAGGAACTTGGGGAGCCGCTTTTCGATCGCACCAGTCGCGAGCTCAACCTCACTGAGATCGGCGTGGCCTTGTACAATGACATCCGTCCTTTGATTGAACAGCTCGATATCGTCGTCGCCAAATACAAGAAAGGCGCAATCAGCTGTTCGATTCGGATATCGGTGCAGCCCTTCTTTGCGAGTGAATACTTCGTGCCGCGCCTGCGCGAATTCAGGGCGTTGCACCCGGATATCGACATACAGATCGGATCCAGCGACGAAACCATCGAGAAGCACCCGGCCGATTCCGATCTTTCCATCCGGCTGTTTCGCACGCCGCCGTCGGATATGCCGTCGGAAAAGCTGTTTCCGCTGCGACTCGTCCCTGGCGGGACGCCGGAGTTCAAGAAAACGCTGGTCGTCAGGAACAAGAACATTGTCAGCCCGTTTCCGATCATCGTGCACGAGACCTTGCCAAAGGCGTGGTCGGACTGGTCGAAGGCATCCGGGATCCAGCTGCCGGAAAACCCCAAGATTACCCGGTTGGATTCGATGATTGCCGTCGTTCGGGGCGCGCAGCGGGGCTTCGGCGCCGCTCTCGTACCGGTTCCGATGGGGGACCTCTGGTTCAAGGAAGGCAGTATCGTGAAGCTGTTCACAAAAGAGCTGAAAGCCGAGCTCAGCTATTACCTGGTCTGGACCGACGACCGCGCCGGCGACGAGAGCGGCGGGCTGATGCGGGACTGGATTCTGCGAACTTTTGCGACTCCCGCCTAAATTTTTCTCATCTCTGGCCTGAGTTCTTTTCGTTTGTGGTCGTCCCCGGCCGCCCCTACATTCTACTGCGTCAGTCGGACAGACCGGCTGGAGAATTGGAAGTTACAGGCAAGTAAAGGAGAACAGAACATGACCAGGAACGAACTGCGAGTACGTGATCGATTCACGTTCAGCCTCACGGGAATTCCCGTGGTTAGCTCGTACGCAAATATGCCGGTCATTTCGAATGACCGGATAAGGAAGGTGCCGGGCAAGAACTCGAAGGGATCGAAAAAACTGCAATGCCGCGAGGCGAACACGCCGACACCGGCTGATGTCGCACAGGCCAATTGCGTTTAAGAATAACAACCTGGGGCATCGATGCGTCGTGCGACAACTTCCCAAAACACCGGTAGAGGTCCTCAAACGCAATGAGTAGTGGAGGGATGTCATCGCCATTTCGGGGCCACAGGGCCTGCGTGCCTTCAATGGGCTTTATGATGAGTCTCTGAGTGCTGAAAGGAAACGGACGTATCCGCTTCGTTCGCTGAACCGGGTACTGGACCCGGGACCGTTAACTGGGCGCCGGTCCGGTCGATTCACGAATTTGGATGCTCGCGGGAATGCATACGGTGTCCGGAACGTCCACGTCGTCGCCCTTCGTCAGCATCGCGACTGCCTGCTCGGCCATTCGCACCAGTGGTTGCCGTATCGTGGTCAAGGTCGGGTCAATCTGGCGGGCGAGTGCGATGTCGTCGAATCCTGCAACCGACAATTGCTGCGGAATGCGAATGCCGCGGTGGTGGGCTGTGCGCACGACGCCGGCTGCCATATCGTCGTTTGCAGCAAAAATCGCGGTTGGAGGCTCCCTGCGTTGCAGCAGTTTTTCGGCAGCCGCCTGGCCGGAGCCAAACGAATTATCCCCGCTGATGACGAGGCGTTCGGAGAACTTCAGGCCGCTGGCGGCGAGGCCATCCTTGTAGCCGAGAAATCGAATCGCGACAGCCTTGTGATTCGGGTTGCCGGTGATGAACGCGATGCGCTTGTGGCCAAGGCCGGCGAGGTATTGCGTCATCTCCGAACAAATCTCGCGGTCGTTGGTCGTAACGCAACGTGCGTTGTCGGAAGATTGGCCCGGGGACAGGCGCACGAGTGGAGTGCCGGTTTCCACTATGGCGCGCACGATCTTCGGCATGTTCGACAATGGCGCCGCAACGACGATGCCGCAAACGCGTGTTTGTTGAATCAGTGACTTGAGATCCGCGCCGACGTTCTTCTGCCGAAAGTCGCAGGGATGGATCAGCAGCTCGCAGCGGGCGGCCTTGGATGCGCGCAGCGCGCCCTGCTGCAGATCGAGAATGTAGCCGCCGCTGGGGATTTCGTAGGCCGCCGGGTCATCGTAAATCAGCCCGATCAGGTGCGAGCGATGGCTGGCGAGGTTGCGCGCGGACTGGTCGGGGCGATACTTCAGTTTCTCGATCGCTTTGTTGACGCGGTCCTTCGTCGACTGCCGCACATTGGGCTCATGATTCACGACCCGCGATACGGTTTTTATCGAGACACCGGCGGACTTTGCTACGTCGAAGATCGTGGTTTTGGGCATCGGCGGGCTATTGCGCTGCGCTTGTATCTGCTAGCATTCAAAATCGCATTACAGCGGGATCTGACAGCGCTGTCAAACCTGCGGCGACATTGCCGGTGAATTTGAAGCTCAGTGTACGGCGAGGCGTACAACACCGCCGTTACAGCAATTCGGCGTACATTTCCCGCATAACGAGCTTCGGCGTTCGCTCCACTTTGAACAGGCCCCAGTGTTTTTCCGGTTCCAGCGGATCCGGAGATCCTTTCCAGGGCTCGTCGAATGCTTCGAACACGAACGTGAGGATGTTCTCGCTGGTCGTCCACTCGATCAGCTGTTCATAGTAGCGAGCCTGAAGCTCCTCGGAGGCATTCCACGGTTCAATGCCACCCCCGTTCGACGCCGTTGTCCAGCCGGCCTCGGTGATGACGACCGGTTTGCCGGGATAATGGTCAACGACCGATTGATAGTTCTGCTTGGTGAATTCCAGGGCGTCTTTCATCGTCCGGTATTCCCAGACCGGATACGTATGCACGGAGATGAAATCAAGCTCATCGGCCAACGGTTCGAGCTTGTAAGTCCAGGGCATGTAATTTTCGCAAAACGTAACGGGTTGGCTGATCGACTGCTTCAGCGTTCGCACGTAGCATAGCAGGCTGTCCACACTAACCATGTGGTCGGTCCACTCTACACTGGCTTCGTTGCCGGCCGAAATCGCGAAAACGTTACTCGCATAAGCATTAGACAAAGCGACGGCCTTCTGCACACCGGCACGATTGCGCGCGCGGTTGGCCTCCAGCGTCTTATCGTCGAACTGTGCGCCCCATGGGCAGTGGGGGTTACTCAATTCGGCCGCCATGTCGACGCCCAGCATAACCTTGAACGGCAGTTCCTCATCGTGAATGACGGCGAGCACGGTTTCGGCATGTGGGCCGCTGTCGTAAAGCCTCAGCAGATTCCAGTTTTTTGACAGGATCAACAGATCTTCGCG
Organism: uncultured Woeseiaceae bacterium; assembly: GCA_964452235.1. GTDB lineage: Bacteria > Pseudomonadota > Gammaproteobacteria > Steroidobacterales > Woeseiaceae > IDS-8. The sequence continues at coordinate 2,340 of CAYVLL010000051.1, read as the reverse complement.
AACCTGCTCGTAGGAGGGATAGATGCCCGCGTGGGGACCCTGGCCCTCCCGGTACCCGGAGTAACAAATCGCGTTGCCAGTCGGCAGCAATAAACCGGCGCTACAGGTTGATTCCGGCGTCGATGTATCAGACATACTTCGGATTGCCGTCCTTGTCCCACAGACCCCAGTACGCACCCACATCGCCTTCAGCCGCAACTTTCCAGGCTTCGTCAAAGGAAGAAAAATAGAATATTTCCACGCCATCTTCTTCCGCCCACTTGAACGTGTTGATGAAATACTTAATGGCATTTTCCAGGGATGGCACGGCGCCTTTCACCGTGGTACCGATGTTCGGCCATCCGGTTTCGCTGACAATGACCTTCTTGCCGTTCGCTGCGCCGACGGCGCGGCGATACATCTCTTTCATGTAAAGGAGCGAGTGTTCAGCCGGGCAGCCTTCCCAGAACGGGTAGCAATTTGCGAGTATGACGTCACAAGCGTCGGAGATCCGCGGGTGATCAACGAACTCGAAATAGGCGTCGACGTAGCCGACATCGATATCCGGGACCGCGGACTTGACCCGGCTGACATAGTCAATCAGCTGGCCTTCGGTCAGGTCGCCTCGCAGCAGGACCTCGTTGCCGACGCCGAGAATATCGGCGTGTCCGGCTTTCGCGACGGCGATAGCGTTCGTGATCTCCAGTTCGTTGTGTTCGAGATTATCGTCGAGCCATACGCCGACAAGGGTATTGAGGCCATTCTCCTTGGCGATAGCAGGGATCAATTCATTGCCTTCGGTGCACGAAAACGAGCGTATCCAGTGCACATAAGGCTGAATGATGCCGAGTCGATCGAGAATCTGCGCGCTTTCGAGCTGTGTGCCGGGCCCCTGGCCTTCGGTGTAGGGGCTAAACGAGATACCGTGAATCTTTCCGTCCAGAATTTTCCGTACCAGGGCGCGCAGGTCCTCGATCGAGTACTGCGAGAAATCCACGCCGGCCAGCGGCGTGCTTCTTTTATAGTGTTTTGACATGAGTGCCTCTTGCTAACACTGCTTGTACTGATCGTTGAATGTTCTGCGCGGACGCTAGTTGCCGAACAGCTGGCCGGTGCTAAAGACCACGCTCAGCTGGCGTACGCGTCCGCTGCGTTGAAAGATCTCGGCACTAATGACGGATGGTAACGCAAGTTCATTGATTACCTGCTCCGTGCCGTCATGGTATTTAATCGTTACCGAGGTTTGCGAGCCGTCATCGAGAACATAGCTTATCGGTACCTGGCACCACGAAAACGCCAGTCCAAACGCAGGTACGGATATATCCCGCCAGGTGCCGTCCACGTCTAGATAACGAAACTGGCTGCGCGTGGTTGCGAATTCGCGGCGCCGCAGTAATGCGGGCTGGAAGCTGACCTCGCCGGCGCTGACGCGTATCCCCAGTTCGCCGAAACGCGTCAATACTTCTTCCTTAACCTGGCCGGTCATGCCCGGCTGTCGCGCCCCCGAATGTTTCGGCGTATGCGAATACGGGTCGGTCGGAAATGCACCGAACTCTGCGGGCGATTTGTTGAACCCGATACCCTTGCGGACGCGGTAGTAGAGTTCGCCGAGATGCCTGGCAATGCCGGGTTCGCTGTTCTTCGACAGCGCCAGGAAGAAGTTTTCCTGCACCGCCAGCAACAGCTTCGATACCATGTGCCAGTATATGGAGCCAAGGCCCTCAAAACCGAACATCGTGCCGGAGCGCCCAGTAAACGCCTGGTGGTCGAAAACGGTTTCGTAGAGGTCCTGCAAAGGCCTGCGTGCTGTCTCGACGTCAGAGCCGTAGGTTTCAACCAGCTTGTCCAAGCGCTCATTCAGGTCAGCGACATTCGTGAAATCGGCGTTGAAGCGCAGAAAGCCTTCGTTATCCTGCAACATGACACGGGTGTCGCCCTGCGCTAGCATCTGCTGCGCCAAAGGGATGTCGGCGAGCTGCTCGACCGCGAGCCGGTTCTTCTCGAGAAACCCCGGCAGCTTGCGATCGGGATACAGCATAAATGACTGCTGATCCTCGCGGTAGACGCCGCTGGCAAACAAAGCCTCGACGACACCGGCTGACTCCCGCGGCTCGATCGCGCCTGCGCTGAGCGCCGCAACCTGGCCTTCGAGCATCGGGTACAGCGTATTGATCGAGATCGATTCCTGCTCCAGCTCGAGCAAGTTGTAGGCGTTGTAAAGGCCGTCGTCACGGCGGTTGGTCGAGATCGAATGATCGATGGCCTGCAAAGCATCGTCGAGCATCCGGACAATCGGCTCGAGCGACTGCTCGACGGTACCGGAAAACGTCTCCTGCCGATACACGCTTTCGCGGTAGCGGC
>CAYVLL010000050.1:0-13102 GCA_964452235.1 uncultured Woeseiaceae bacterium | reverse complement strand
AATCGTCCGGCATGGGCGGGCGATTGGCCTTGTATTGATCGAAGAGCGCATCGCGGAAGGTTTTGCCGGGCGCATCGAAGACCACCGCAAAATGCGCGGATGGCTGCTCCCTCGACAGCTTGTTGATCATGTTGAGCACGCCGAGCAATGCGCCGGTGTGCGCACCTTTGGACGACGTCAGTTTTGGCAGGGCGTGCCAGGCCCGGTAGAGGTACGACGAACCGTCGATCAGGACGAGCATCCGGTCAGTCATGGATTACGGACTTGGCTCGTGGTCAGGCTCGTCTTCTTCTTCGCCATTTTCGACCGGCGTCGGAAGCGACGGGATTTCCGTTTGCACGCTGCTGGGGTCGCCGGGCAGCATGAGCGGGCCCCGCTGACCGCAGGCGGCCGTTGTGCAAACAACAAGAAGTAGCGCGCTCAACCTGGCGTAGTGGTTTTTCATTGTAAGACGACCTGATTGACGAGCCGGGTTCAGACCCGAATCGTACAGCAACCGATGTGCTCAATCCCTGAAACGTTCAGCGACCCGCCGGTAGGCCTCGCGGAAGGGGATACCCTCTTCGGTCACGAGGCGATTGGCCTGCTCCGCGGCATCGAGGCCGCTCGTCAGGCGAATCCGGTCCGGCTTGAAGATCAGGCCAGAAATGACGAACGCCATGATGTCGACGCTGTCGACGGCGAGGTCGATCGAACGAAATACCGGGCCTTTCAGCCGCTGCAGGTCGCGCTGGTAGCCGGACGGCAGCTTCGCGGTGATCATCAGGCATTCATTGAGGCCCGCCTGAACGGTCGCCGAGGCGGCGCGGATCAACTCCAGCACATCCGGGTTGCGTTTTTGCGGCATGATCGACGAGCCGGTTGTCACCTCCGTCGCCAGGTCGACATAGCTGAATTCCTGCGTGTAGAACAGCAGCAGATCGCTGGCTAGCCGGCCCAGATCCTGCACCAGCAGCGTTAATTCAAAGAGCAGCCCGCTTTCGGCCTTGCCGCGCGACAGCTGTACGGCGGTTACCGGTGCCTGCGTCTCATTGAAGCCAAGTGCCGAGGTAGTTGCATCTCGATCGATAGCCAGTCCGGGCGTGCCGAAACCGGCCGCACTCCCCAGGGGGTTCTTGCCGAGGCGACGCAGCGCTGTTTCAAGCCCTGAAATATCGTCATCGAAAGCCTCGCGAAAGCCGTCGCTCCATAGAGCGACGGACGAGGGCATGGCCTGCTGCATGTGCGTGTAGCCGGGAAGCACGACGTCGCCCTGTCGCTTGCCAAGCTCGTCGAGAGCTGCGCACAGTCCGCCGACGCGGGTGGCCACCTCGCGGCTGGCGTCGATCAGGTACAACCTCAGAGCCGTCAATACCTGGTCATTTCTCGAACGGCCAAGATGCAATCGGCCGCCCGCCTCGCCGATCGCGGCAGTCAGGCGCGACTCCAGCGCCGTGTGAACATCCTCGTCATCGAGTCCGATCTGCCAGCGGCCGGCGGCGTGATCCGCTTCGAGCGTGCGGAGACCATCGCTGATTGCGCGGCAATCGGCATCGCTCAGCAGCTTTTGATGGCACAACATTTCCGCGTGGGCGATGGAAGCCCTGACGTCATAAGGGACCAGCCGGCTATCCAGCAGGTGATCCTCGCCCGCGGTATAGCGCAGTACGCGCTGATCAAGCGGCAGTCCCTTGTCCCACAGCCGGCTCATTGCAGGGGTCCGGCTGATGCCTGCTCAGCGGCGCTGAGCGCCGCGATGTCGTTCACGACCAGGGTGCCGGTGCCTTCATTGGTGAAGATCTCGAGGAGCAAGCTGTCGGGCATGCGATAGGAAATAACGTGGACGCGGTTGACACCGTTGTCCAGCGCCGCGTCGATTGCCGCTGCCTTCGGCAACATGCCATCGGCAAGCTTGCCGTCCTGCTGCAATTTCGTCAGCGCTGCGCGATCGACGTAGGAAATAATTGACTGCGGGTTGGCGACATCTTCGAGTATCCCCGGCGCGCCAGTGGCCAGTATCAATTTCTCTGCCTTTAACTCGGCGGCTATAGCGGCCGCTACGGTGTCCGCGTTGATGTTAAGCAGCACTCCGCTCGAATCACAGGACAACGGGCTGACCACCGGCATAAGGCCGTTGTCGAGCTGCTTGCGCAGTACGTCCGCATCCACGGAGTCGATGTCACCGACAAAGCCGTAGTCGACCGGCGTACTGCCGGCTTTCTCGACCGGGGGGCGGCGATGGGCGCGGATGAGGCCGGCATCAACGCCACTGATTCCGACTGCGGGAATCTCAAGATCCCGGCACGAGGCCAGAACGCGCGTGTTGATCAGCCCGTTCAGCACCATGGTGGCTACGTCGAGCGACGCGTCGTCAGTGACCCGCCGCCCGTCGATAAACTTGGTATCGAGCCCCAGTGCCGTTGCAAGTTTCGTCGATTGCGGACCGCCGCCGTGTACCAGAACGATGCGGATACCCACCTGGTGCAGGATCCCGACCTGCTCCATCAAAGCCCGGGTATCCGCCGGGTCCGCAAAAACCTCGCCGCCGACTTTCAGGACAAAGACCTTGCCCTTGAACAGTCGGATGTAGGGCGCGGCATGTTTCAGCGCGGAAACTACAACGGCACGGTCGCTGGACTGCTTCATTTCTTCGACCCCAGCATGCGATGCAGGACGGCCATCTGCGCCAGCATCCGGTTCCTTGCTTCGTGAATGACCACGCTGCGCGGTCCATCGAGTACGCGCTCGCTGACTACCACACCGCGACGCACCGGCAGGCAGTGCATGAATCGGCAGTCATCGGCCGCATCCTCGAACCACGGTTCGTCGACGCACCAGCGTTCGAGGCCACGCCGCAACTCCTGGTCCTTCAGTTTGTTGCCGTAATGCGTGGTCGACGACCAGGACTTCGCGTAAATTACCTGCGCCCCCTGCATTGCATCGAGCCGGTCGTCGGTCTCACGAACGGAGCCGCCGGCGGCACTCGCCGCATCGCGCGCCTTCTTCATCAACGGCTCGGGCAAGGCGAAGCCCTCCGGTCGCAGTACGGTGACGTCCATGCCGCGCCGCGCCGCCATGTACAGCGTCGATGCCGGTACGGCCAGCGGTAGCGCCAACGGATGATACGCCCAGCTAAGCACGAACTTGCCGCCATTGGCCGGCACGCCGAGATCGTCGAGCGTTTTCCAGTCCGCCAGGTTCTGGCACGGGTGCTGGATCGCGGATTCCATGTTGATCCACGGCGTGTCGATCAGATCGATCATGGACTTGAACTCGGTATCGGCAATTTCCGATTCGAGATTCCTGCGCTCGGCGAACGCGCGGATACCGATGGCATCGCCATACGAGGCAATGACCGGCACCGCCTCACGAATATGCTCGGCTGCAGCTCCGTCCATGACGATGCCTGGCCGCGTCTCGATGCCGTGAATCGACATGTCCGGCGAGATCACAAATGCGCCACCGCCCAGGCGTACCATCGCTGCCTGGAACGATGCCAGCGTCCTCAAGGAAGGGCTCATGAAAAGCAGGGCGAGAACCTTGCCTTCAAGTGCGTGAGGTTCGGGCTTTTCGTCGAGGCGACCCGCCAGATGCAGAAGTACGGCCAGTTCCTCGTCTGAAAAATCTGCAAGGTCATTAAACGATTTCATAATTTTCCCGATTGGCATTGAAGGAGTTGATTCGATGTCATGAGCGCGGCGCGATTTCGCCAAGGGCACTGGCCAGCCGTTCGACGTGCTCGGCCTGCAGGACCAGCGGTGGCAGCAGGCGCAAGACATTCGGGTCGGCACTGGTGCCTGCCAGAATATCGCACTCGAGCAACGCAGATTGAACCTCACGCGCCGGCCGATCGCATTGGAGCCCGAGTAACAACCCCTTGCCGCGAATCGCGGTCACCGGGCCGGTGACGCAACATTGCCGAATCTGCACTTCTCGCTCGCGCACGTTACTGAGCAGGTTTTCACTTCGAAGGGTATCGATGACCGCGACAATTGCTGCCGCGGCCAGCGGCCCACCTCCGAAAGTGGTACCTAAAGCACCGGTCTTTTGCTGCGTCGCCAGCGCCTCACTTGCGAGTAGGGCTCCGCAAGGCATGCCGCCGCCCAGTGCTTTCGCGGTTGTGAGCAGATCGGGCTCGATATTGTAAGTCTGCACGGCAAAAAACTGTCCGCAACGCCCCATGCCGCACTGGACTTCGTCAGCGATGAGCAGGGCACCGCTCGCCTGTGTTGCCTGGCGAAGTGCAGTAACAAAATCGGCTGACAGATCGTACGCACCGGCAACGCCCTGTACCGGTTCGAAAATGACGGCGGCCACATCGCGGCCGATCATCGCCAGTGCTGCTGATACGTCGTCGCGCGGGATAAAGTCGACGTCGAACGGCGTGTCCGGGAAGCCATACCAGGAGTTTGCAGCATTCCAGGTAACCGCACCTGCCGCTGCCGTGCGGCCATGGAAGCCATGGGTTATTGCGAGTATTTTCCGGCGTCCGGTTGCCGTGCAGGCGACTCGCAGTGCATTTTCATTGGCCTCAGCACCACTGTTGACAAAGAAGGTGCGTGTCAGATTATCCGGGGCAATCGACACCAGCGCCTCCGCGGCGCCGGCACGCACTTCGAGTGCCACGGCGTTGCTCTGGAACAGCATACGTCGAGCCTGTTGTTCGATTGCGTTCACCAGTTGCGGGTGCGCGTATCCAAGCGAAGCTACAGCGTGGCCGCCATAAAGATCGAGGATACGCCGTCCGTCGGCAGTGATCAGTTCGCATCCCGCCGCGCTTTCCGGCACCAAGGGCAATTGGCCATAGACGTTTATCGTGGCCGCCGCCTCGCGTGCCTGAACGTCGAGCGACCTGTTTGCCATTACGTCCACGACGGCGCCGCGGCCAACAGCCCGCTCGATTCCGGCAGCGACCAAAGTCGATTCATCCACTGAACCGCACCGCCAGCGGCACCCTTGACCAGGTTGTCGATGACACACATCACAACGACGCTGTCCTGGGAGGCCGCTACGCCGATGTGACAGTAATTGCTGGCGACGACATCTTTCAGTCGCGGCGTACCGTCGACAAGTCGAACGAACTCGGCATGCTGGTAGTAGCGGGAATAGGTTTCGCGTATATCGCCCGAGGATAGTGACGACGCAAGCTTAGCCTGCAAGGTTACGTGAATGCCGCGTGCGAACGGTCCTGAATGCGGAACGAATTTGATCGATGCGCTTGTACCGCAAGCATTTGCAACGAGTGTTTCAATCTCCGGCACATGCCGGTGTACCAGGGGCTTGTACGCGTAATAGTTGCTGTGGCGTTCGGGGTGGTGCGTGCCGCCCTGCGGGCTGCGGCCGGAGCCTGTGCTACCGGTAACTCCGGTGACGTAGAGTTCGCCGTCTGGCAGCCCGGCATGCACCAGCGGCACGGCCGCAAGCAGGACCGCGGTTGCGAAACAGCCGGGATGACCGACGTGTGGCCTTGCTACACCGGCAGCATGCTCCGGCACGGCGCAGTGAAAGTCGTTGAGCAAATGCGGTGCGCCATGTGCAGTACCATAGACGTTGCGGTATGCGTCGGCATCGGCGTAACGGAAATCGGCCGACGAATCCACGATGTGCAGGTCGAGGCCTCGTGCTGACGCATCATCGAGCGCGGCAGCAACGAGCGACGCAGAGGCGCCGTGCGGGGCCGCTGAAAACAGCGCAAGCCGGGCGCCACGATCCATTTGCGCCGACCACTCACGCGGCGCGGCAAACGCTGTGTTGTCATAGGCGCCGGCAAGGTGCGGGAAGACCTTCGAGATGCGCTCTCCGGCCCGGGACTCGGACACGGCGGCAGCCAGCACGAAGTTCGGGTGCGCATGCAGCAGGCGCAGCAGCTCGCCACCGACGTAGCCGGTTGCACCGATCACCACGGCAGGAATGCGCATCAGTCTGTCCGTCTCGATTTGCCGGTGATGCCGGGCAGGCAGTCGACGATCCGGTCGCCCAGCGCGACACCGTTGGTCAGGGCATTGATGGCCGGGAGTGAAAGTCGCTCGGCAATCTGCTGGATGCCGACCGCGTTGTCGGTCGCGGGCCCGGTCACGACAGCCGGTTCAATCCCGTACTGCTCGCGAAGAATCCTGGCTCCCCCCCAGGCGGCGACCGGATCGCTTGCGCAAAGTACGACGGCGGTGAAGGCGCTGCGAATGGCCTCATCAGTCAGAATGGCTTCGACACCGTATGCGCCGAGCAGTCCATCGCCGAGCTCGATGACAATAACATCCGGTTGGTGTTGTGCGAGTGATGTAAGTAACGCGCGCGTCAGCGCCGGACCGTTCTTCGCGGTGGTCGTCACGATACCGAAATCCGAGAAAATCATGGTTTCGCTGGCTCCGGCATCCTCCATGGCGAGAATATCGCGACGCAGCGAAACACCGGTGGCTTTGCAGGCGGCAACGTGCAGGCCGCGATGACGCAGGCGACTGACGATGGCGCAAGCGGCCGCTGTCTTGCCCGAGTCCATGCAGGTGCCCGCAAGTGCGATGACCGGAACCGACTGGGTATCCAGCACGGCATCCGCGTCGAGCGTTCGTTCGCCAACACGTGCCGGGACGCCGATCCGTTCACCAAGGTAGGGAAAATGCAGCACCGTTCCAAGCACTTCGCATTCGAACGGCGCGCCTACGTCCGGATTTCCGGAGTCGCAGATACCCATCACTCCGCCGATGTTGAGAATTTGCACGATCGAGCCGACTTCCAGGGACTCCGGCAAGTGCCCCGAGTAACCAAACAGCGCTTTGCGGTGACCGAGAGCACCGACCACGGTGTCGCCCTGGTTGACGGTCGCCATGCGGCCGCTGGTCAGTTCGAGCTGGTTGTAGCGGGTCTTGTTGTTCAGCACCCTGACGGCGATGAGCACACCCTCTTCGCACGGAATCTCGTCGGCAACCCGAAGTTCGTGGCGCAGCTTGCTGTGTTGGGCGACGGAGGCGACCTTGTCGACGAATACGGTGCGCATGTCAGCTCTTCCCCCCGGCAGCACGGGTTTGCAGGGTGCCGGAAAGCGCCATGATCTTCGAGTAGCCGAGCGCGTCCTGCGCTGTCCATTCGCCGGCCGCCTCACCGTAAATGCCGCGCGTGGCAGCGAGCAGCGAATAAGGCGAATCCACCCCGGTGATAAACAGGTTGCCCGGTCTCAGCGTAAAGCGCACTCGACCGCTGACGCGCGCTTGCGACGACAGCAGCAGGGCTTCGATGTCGCGACAGGCAAGGTCCAGTTGTTTGCCCTCATGAATGAGGTCACCGTACTGAGCGGCGACGGCATCCTTGATGCGCGACTGTTGTGCCGAGAGCGTGAGCTTCTCGAGTTCGCGGTGCGCCGTAATGAGTACCTCGGCGGCCGGCGCTTCGAATGCGACCCTGCCTTTGGTACCGAGAACGGTATCACCGAGATGAATACCGCGGCCGATACCGTAGCTGCCGCCGAGTTGTTCGAGTGCCTCGATCAGGGTGACAGGGTCCATCGGTTCATCGTCAAGGCTTACCGGTATGCCGCCGTCAAAATCGATGCTGTGCCCGGCTGTGGCGCGCGGTTCGCTGAACGCCCTCGCCGACAATACCCACGCTTCATCCGGCAATGATCGCTCAGACGTCAGCGTTTCTTTACCGCCGATTGTGATGCCCCATAATCCGCGATTAATGGAGTACGCCGACCCTTGCGGCGGCAAAGGCATGCCGTGTTGCCGCAGAAAGTCCAGTTGCTCCGCTCGCGACCAGTTGTTGTCGCGCACCGGTGCGAGGATCTCGAGATCGGGAGCGAGCGTGCGCAAAGCAACTTCGAAGCGCACCTGGTCGTTGCCCGCCGCCGTGCAGCCGTGCGCGACGGTCGTCGCGTTTCGCTCGATGGCCAGTCGCGCCAGCCTAGCCGCCTGCAAGCCGCGCTCCGCACCGACACACAGGGGGTACAAATGACCACGCCGCACGTTACCGGCAATCAGGTAACGGATTACCCGATCGAAATACTCGTTTTTGCCGTCGATCAGAACGTGTTCAATGGCGCCGAGTGCGAGCGCTCGTTCCTCCAGTGCCGCGGCGGCATCACGGTCGATGCCACCCGTATCAACGGTTGCAGTGATGACGTCACGGCCGAAGGTCTCCTTCAACCATGGCACGCAAAACGAAGTATCGAGGCCGCCCGAAAAAGCGAGAATGATCGGCGTTAGCTTTTCTTTCAACGGAAACTCCCTGTCAATCGAATCCTGCGATGCGGCTTATCTTCGCCAGTACGCGACGTTGAGCTGCCGCGTTCGTAGTAGCTGCAAATACCGTGTCGTCGCCCCCCACGTTGCCGACGATCTCCGGCCACGCCGAACGATCGAGCGCCAGCGCCACCCGCTGGGCCGCACCAATCGCGGTCTTGATGACCAGCAAGTGCGGTCCGGCCGTCTGCATGCCCCTTAGCAGACCTGTAACCTGCGCGACCTCCTCGTCGCCATTCGGCTCACTGCTCGCCAGCTCGTAGCCGCGTGACGTTTTGATTACGCCGAGTTCGCGCAGATCCCTGCTTACGCTGGACTGAGTGGCTACAAAACCGCGTCTCGTCAAGGCATCGACCAGTTGTTGCTGCGTCGTCGCCGGCTTCGACGAGAGAATCTGCCGGATGCACTCGCGGCGCTCTTTCTGACCCTGCACTGCTACCGGCATCGCTTTGCTCGCATAATTATGCGCATTTTTTTAACACAATGCGCATATAGTGGTCAAGCCCAAGGTGCTGGTACCATGCCCCGCTGGCAAAACCGCCCGGCAGATAAGGACCGACATCGTGCAAATACCGTCAGCTGTGGAGCTGGAAACCGGGGGCGAACCCGACTGCAGTGTCATCTGGCTGCACGGACTCGGCGCCGATGGCCACGACTTCGAACCCATCGTGCCGGAACTGCGATTGCCGGCCGGTATGCAAGTACGCTTTGTTTTTCCGCACGCTCCCGAGCGACCCGTGACGATCAACGGCGGCATGCGCATGCGTGCCTGGTATGACATTCTTACCCTGGACCGCAACGGTCCGGAGGATGAGGCAGGCGTCCTGGAGAGCGGGCGACTGTTGGAGCGGCTCATCGAACGTGAACACCAGCGTGGTTCGGACTACGCACGCATTGTTGTGGCAGGATTCTCGCAGGGCGGAGCGATCGCGTTGCACACCGCGCTTCGATTCAGCCAGCGCCTGGCGGGGGTCATGGCGCTGTCCACGTACCTGCCGCTGTCACAAAGCTTCGCAACGGACTTCGCTGCGCGCGCCGCCGCGGTTGAATTGCCGGTTTTTATGGCGCACGGAAGCCTCGACCCGATGTTGCCAATCGACCTCGGCCAGTCTTCAAGGCGTGTTCTTGAGCAAGCCGGCTACCGCGTGGAATGGCACGAGTACGCGATGGCTCATTCCGTATGTGCCGAGGAAATTGCAGATATCCGACGCTGGCTCATCGCGGTTCTCGGCCCCGGCAAGTAACTACGCTTCAGTCGACCTCCACTTTGAAATCGAGCACCGACTCCCCGGTCGCACGCCCGGCCGCATCGAAGCGGCGCTCGTGCAGGGCGATATTGCCGGACGCGTCCAGCAACATGACGGTCGAGCAACGCGTGCCGTAGTCGGCTGTGACGATAAACGGTGCGCTGACGGCCCGTGCCGTGTCGGCCGGCAGCAGGTCGTCCGACAGATCCGGAGCCCCTGCCGGTTCGCGATCGGCCAGCAGCTCGAACAGGGCCGGCACGGTGACAGCGTTGTCGTCGAGCACCGCCCGCAATCGCTTTTTGCTGCGCTCGACTTTCCACCATGGCGCATCCAGCGACGCGTTGCTGAGGCCGTAGATGCCAGGCTGCAGAAGGCGTGGTGCGTCGCCACGATTGGAGGAGTAGGCCAGGGCGTCCGGCAACGCCGTCAACAGATTGAATCCGGCGAAACGATTGCCCGCGATTGCCGAATGGTGCGCAAGCGGCGCAGCGGAGTCTCCCAGGAAATCGGTGACCAGCCTGCCTCGGCTCTGGTCTCCCGTTTGCACCCGAAGGTTCTCGCGGTAATTGGTGACCGTCGCGAAACGCCCGTTGCGGCTGACGCCCAGCCATGTGCCGCCGGCCAGACGATCTCGCCCGCCTGCGATGTTCGGCTGGTCCGGCCACCAGTCAAGCGGATCGGCAGGCCGCTCATGAAACTCGTCGCGATTGGCGGCGACGATCAGGGGATAGGCAGTATGAACTCGCCAGGCAAGAGCGATCAGGCACATCAGGGCACGATTCGGGTGCGCGGCGGTCCCTGATGGTCGTGCTCCTCGAGCCAGTCGTCGACGAGACGGCGCGCAATGGACAGGCGATACGGCAGTTTTGGAAAGCCCGACTCCAGTTCCTTGCGGGTGAACCAGCGGGCATCCTCGAGTTCGCCGTCGTTCATGAGGATATCCACGGACAAAGCCTCTGCCGTGAAGCCCAGCATCAACGAAGACGGGAACGGCCAGGGCTGGGAACTGTGATAGCGAATATCATGCACCGCAATATTGGTTTCCTCGAGAACTTCGCGCTGCACCGCGTCCTCCAGGCTCTCGCCCGGCTCGACGAAGCCGGCGATTGTCGAATAGCGGCCCTCCGGCCAGCCTGCCTGGCGACCAAGAAGGCAGCGGTCGCGGTCCGAGACCAGAACGATAATCGCGGGGTCGACCCGGGGAAAAATACGAATGCCGCAATCGGGACCGATACACAGCCGGGTGTTGCCGCCAGACCCGGCACGCGACAGCGCTCCGCAGCGACCACAATACTGTTGCGCCTGATGCCACAGGGTCAGCGCGCGCGCATGCGCCACCAGGTTTGCTTCGTCGGCAGGCAGGTAGCTGCCGAGATAACGCAAGTCGTGAAACTGGCCGATGTCTGCGAACGGCGCCTCACTGCTGCCGTCGATCGGTACCGCAAACGCGGGCCGGTCCCGGTACATGCCGAGAAAAATGCATTCTGCGCTTTGCAGGAACGGCGCCACATCGCTGTGCGACAGCAGGATCGCGGTCATCGGTTCGCCGCTAGCCAGGCACTTGTCACCCCACACAGGGACAAACACGCTGTCGACGCTGTCGATCGCGGACCTGAGCCAGGCCGGATCTTCACGCCGATAGCCTGAGCGATCGACAAAGGCACCGGCAAAGATGTTGTGGCCGTTCATTTCACAGGGAGAAGCAAGGTCGCGTGGCGACGTTCGGCGAAACTGGACAAGGCGTTCAACAAGGATCCCATACAAAAAACAACAGACCGGCAGCGACGTGCGCTTGCGGGCAAATTCTACCGGATTGTGAAGGCTGAAGATTTGGCGAAAGGCGGTCGTCGCTTGCCACGGCCACCCGGCTCAGGGCTCAAGCACCGGTAACTCCAGCCGTTCCGGGCCGCCTCTGCCGTTGCCTGGAGATCTCGCAACTCGGGCAGACCTTGTGGTCGAGCGCGTACGCGTCCTGCACATAGCGTGTCTGGCAATGATTGCAACTCGCAAGGTAAAGCTCGTCATTGTGGGAGATAGTGTGCAGCAGGTTCCACGCCCATTCGAAGGTGAGCTGCGGCGCCGGGTGCAGGAGTTGGTAGGTCTCGTAGGCCCGGCAGGCGCGGTGGCCGTATTCGACATCGGGCCGCGGCCAGCAGGCATGAATGCGATTGTTGGCATCGACGCGCAACAGAAGGCTGGCGCAGTAAAGGGCAACCAGCGTGGTGGCCTCCAGCTGGTTCAACGGGTTCTTGACGAACAGTGACACCTGGCGAGGCGACTTGCCTCGGCGGCGCTTCACCGTCAGGCGGCTGCCGCCGCGGAAATAGGTGGCGTAGAGCTTGCGGATGCGGTCATCGCTCAGACCCGTGCAGGCCTTGATCGTCCGTGTCCTGGCTTCGTGGCCGATCATGCGCAACGCCAGCTCGAATTGTTGCCGCTCACTGGCATACCGATTATCTGTTAGCCGCATTTTTCACCTATTCTGCTAGATTCGGCCCATATACAGTGATATAAAAGCTTATATGATCAGCACATGGGCGTGCAATCAAAAATGACGTAACTCGGGATTCCGCGAAAAAATGCACCATAACAATGCGCGGAACCCTGACCGCGAGGGGCGAAAGCGATGAACTATAAGGGGCCGAGCGCCGTCGACTACGAGAACGTGTTCTCCCTGAACGGCGCTTTTCTCGCCCTGTTGCGGCGGGAGCCCGCGGCGAGACGCTGTATGCGTGACATGCCGGAAGCGCTTGCAGGTCGACTGGTTGAGCTCAACGCCCACCAGGCCGATCGGCTGGCACGGACGCCATTCCTGCTGTTCTCCCTTCGTGAGCGGGATGACCAGTTCTGGAACGCCGTGTTCGACGCGCCTGCAGACCGCGACTTGTTCAGTGTGCCGGCTTCCTCCACCGATGAATTGGGCCGGCTCATTGCGGCGGGCCTCGGTTTCGTGTGGCAGCTTGCCAGGCAAAATCCTTATGCCGCCCGCCTGATCTGCGGCGCCAGCCTGCATTGGTGCGAGCAATTGACGGAGCGCACTTTTCTGCATGTGCTGGCGCTTGCCGGGACGCAGCAGGACCTGCTGGTCGCTCGCGCGGCGTCGGATACCGAGTTGTGGAGCAAGCTCCTCAAATTCGGCATCAGTCGCGAGAACGAGGTTCGGCATGCGGCCCATATCAGCGCACTGCAATGCATGCTGACCAGTACTTCCGTGCCCGCCAGCACGCGCTGGGCGAACGCCGCGTGCGCGGTACGTACGCCGGCACTGCGGGTTGCGGACGACACCGACACCTGACAAGTAGCCTGGCGATTCACCATACACCCGGCAATCGCGTGCAAGCGGCGTATACAATACGCGGCGCATGCACGCCCTTTCGATCAGAAACCTGAGCAAGACCTATCCGAACGGCAACCAGGCCCTGAAAGGCATCGATTTCGACGTCGAGCCCGGTGACTTCTACGCACTGCTGGGGCCGAACGGCGCCGGTAAGACAACGGCAATCGGCATTGTCTGTTCACTGGTCAATAAAACCGGCGGTGAAGTGCGTGTCTTCGGGCATAGCATCGACCATGAACT
The DNA here is from genome assembly GCA_964452235.1 of uncultured Woeseiaceae bacterium. GTDB lineage: Bacteria > Pseudomonadota > Gammaproteobacteria > Steroidobacterales > Woeseiaceae > IDS-8. The sequence continues at coordinate 68 of CAYVLL010000050.1, read as the reverse complement.
CGAAGCTGCGAAGTCCTGCATCGGGCTGGTGCCGCAGGAGATCAACCTCAACCTGTTCGATACGGTGC
>CAYVLL010000049.1:0-13136 GCA_964452235.1 uncultured Woeseiaceae bacterium | reverse complement strand
GGAGCCCGTATCACGGGCGACCGATCAGGTCGCAAACCCCCTCGATCGTCACGAATTCGTTGATCGCCCGCGCCGGTGCAGTCGTATCCGAACGCGTGACCGCGATGACGTTTTGTATGCCAAAGCGCCGGGCGCTGCAAAGAACGGTTTCCGTATCGTCGACGAAGCAGGTTTTCGCAGGATCGAAAGTTTCCCGGCCGTGCAATGCCGTCCAGAAGGGTTGCTCTTCCTTCGCATGGCCGAGCGTGTGTGACAGGTACACGTCGTCGAAGTAGTCGACGATGCCGGTGACATCCGACTTGACTGCCAGGGTATCCGGGTGCGAATTCGATACCAGCAGCAGTCGCAGGTCCCGTTTCGACACTGCTTCCAGGAATTCCCTGGCGCCCGGCAACCAGCCGATGCGCCCGTTCATCCGGCGATGCAACGCCAGGATGTCGATTCCCAGCGCCTCGCTCCAGTGATCGAGACAGTACCAGTCGAGTTTGCCAAGTAGCCGATGATATTGCGCATACAACTGCTCCTGCGCCTGTTGCGGCGGCAACTCGTGATGACGTGCGTACTCGGCCGGAATCAGCTCCTTCCACATGTAATTATCGAACGCCAGATCGAGCAGCGTGCCGTCCATGTCCAGCATTAGCGTATCGCAGCTGTCGAGCAGGCTACCGGTGACCGGCAAGGACATGGACCGTTCCCTCAATCAGGATTTCTCGTGCATTATACTGCGGGTCGCACGTATGGTCCTGAAACGATTGTTGTACGGAAACCCTGAATGAATCCGCAAACCCTTATCGAACCGGTCGTCACCATAGCTGTTGCTGCCGGTCATGCAATACTCGACGTGTACGAAACTGATTTCACGGTTGCTGCGAAGGATGACGACTCGCCATTGACGAAGGCCGATCTGGCTGCCAACCGGCGCATCCTGGCCGGCCTCAAGGAGCTGTCGGCCGATATTCCTGTAATCTCCGAGGAGGTGGGCCTGCCGGAATTTGCAGAACGAAGCCGTTGGTCACGCTACTGGTTGGTCGACCCACTCGATGGCACCAAGGAGTTTGTGAAGCGGAACGGCGAATTCACCGTCAACATCGCCTTGATCGAAGGTAACCGCCCGATCCTCGGCGTCGTGCATGTGCCCGTCATGCAAAAGACCTACGTCGGTTGTGCCGGGCTCGGCGCCGAAGTGCGCGAGGCCGACGGAACCCGCAAGCCGCTTCGCGTGGCGCTCGAAAGTGCCAGTCCGGTGCGTGTCGTGGGCAGCCGGTCGCATCGCGGCGCGAGCCTCGACGCGTTCCTCGAGTTGCTGGGCGATTTCGAGATAGTCTCCATGGGCAGCTCGCTAAAGCTCTGCCTGGTCGCCGAAGGCGTTGCCGACGTGTATCCGCGACTGGGCCCGACATCGGAGTGGGATACCGCAGCCGCCCAGGCAGTGGTCGAAAACGCAGGGGGTACGGTGGTCACACTGGACGGCAAGCCATTGAGTTACAACTCCAAATCCGACATCCTGAATGAGCATTTCCTGGTCACGGGACCGCAGGACATCGACTGGCTCGGCCTCCTGACTCCGGCCACTTAGCTGAGCTACTATTGATCATCGGGCAGTCCGGATTGCCCGGCGGCCAAACCTGCTGATTTCTATGACTGATGACAATATCGATACCGAATGCTTCCGGGAGCTGGCAAGGCTGCGTGAATTGCGGATCAGTCATCGTGACCTCGACTATCTCATCGACCGATTGTCACACGATCCGCTGGTTGACCAGTTACGCATCCGGCGCCTGAAAAAAAAGCGACTGTTACTGAAAGACATGATTGCGGTTCTGGAAAGCGAGATGATCCCCGACCTCGATGCATAGATCCTCCAGCAGGATCTGGCCGATCGCTCTACCGGCATTTACTTCTACGCCTGTCGTACATTTCGATCTTCTGGGCTAATCGCGAGACTCAGTAATTCGACCCACGGCAGCGCCGTGCCTTGCGCGGATCCGAGCGCACGCGTCGTCAACGAGAGTCGAACAACGAAGAAGGACATGACAGACAAGATACTACCGATTTCACGACGCCGTTTCCTGCAGCACACGACGCAGTTCGCCGCAGTTGCGGCGTCACGATTGCTGCTGCCGGTGCCGCTTTGGGCAGCAACGAACAGCCGCGGCGTTGCGGCGCCGCAGTATCGCGACACGCATGAATTGCAGATTGGCCATACCGAAGTGGTTATCGACGGGCGTGGCGCGACTGCGACCGGCATCAACGGCACCGTACCCGGACCATTGCTGCGGCTGCGCGAAGGCCAGCACGTTGTGCTGAATGTCACAAACGCGCTGGCCGAGGACAGCTCCATTCACTGGCACGGGCTGCTCCTGCCTTTCGACATGGATGGCGTGCCGGGCATCAGCTTTCCCGGCATACCCCCGGGCGACAGCTATCGCTATGAGTTCGATGTCATACAGAACGGCACGTACTGGTATCACAGCCATTCCGGCTGGCAGGAGCAGACCGGGGTCTATGCACCCATGATCATCGATCCGGCCGATGACGATCCGGTGGACTATGACCGGGAGTTTGTCGTGCTGCTGTCCGACTGGACGTTTGAGGATCCGGACAGCGTGATGGCGAACCTCAAAAAGTCGGAGGGTTACTACAATCCCGGGCGGCGTACCTTCGGGGACTTCTTGCACGATGTGCGACGTGACGGATTTCGCGCCGCGGCTGCCGAGAGCAGCATGTGGGGCCGTATGCGCATGACCCCGACTGACATTGCCGATGTCAGCGGCCTGACGTACACGTTTCTTATGAATGGTCGAGGCCCGGATGCCAACTGGACGGCACTGTTCGAACCGGGTGATCGCGTGCGGCTGCGCTTCATCAACGGCTCTGCCATGTCGTTCTTCAACGTGCGCATCCCGGGACTCGAGATGCTCGTGGTGCAGGCCGATGGGCAGAACATTGAACCTGTCCCCGTCGATGAGTTCCAGATTGGTGTCGCCGAAACCTACGATGTCGTTGTAACGACCCGTGCGGACCGTGCCTATACCATTTTTGCCGAAGCAATGGATCGCAGCGGCTTTGCACGCGGCACGCTGGCGCCGCGCGCGGGCATGACTGCGGATGTTCCGGAATTGCGCGAACGTCCGTTGCTCACCATGACCGACATGGGGATGTCGCATGGTAACGGCCATGGCCATGCCGATGGCCTCGGCGCTGGCACTAGCAACAGCAACAGAACGGATCACGCTCAACACATGGGCCACATGGACCACTCCGAAGCGCCTGGGCGTATGGAGCATGAAAAGGCGGCGGAACCGGTGGCGATGCGCCATGCGCATACGATCGGTCCCGGCGTCGATAACGTCATCGAGGTCGCCTACGATCGGCTGGATCATCCGGGCATCGGGCTCGAAAACGTGTCGCATCGCGTTCTGCGTTACCGGGACTTGCGCAGTCTTCGGGAAAACGTCGACCTGCGGGCACCTGGGCGCAGTCTCGAGTTGCACCTCACGGGCAACATGGAACGCTACATGTGGTCGTTCGATGGCCTGAAGTTCTCGGAGGTGCACGCGCCGATCCTGTTCCACTACGGCGAACGTTTACGACTGATTCTCGTCAACGACACGATGATGGCTCACCCGATTCACCTGCATGGCATGTTTGTGGAACTGGTGAACGGCAACGGCACATTTAACCCCAGGAAACATACGGTCGCGTTAAAACCCGCCGAGCGCCTCGCGGTTGACATTACCGCCGATGCGCCGGGTGACTGGGCGTTTCATTGCCACCTGCTGTATCACATGCAGGCAGGCATGATGCGCACGGTGACCGTGCAACGCAGGGAAGGCTGATCGATGATGTCGCGCCACCTTGCCGGACTTGCCTTGCTGCTGGTCGTCATCGCGGGCCCGGCACCAGCACAACACGACGAAGAACCGCGGATTACGCATTTGCTGTTCGAGCGCCTTGAGTATCAGGAACTTGATGAGTCAATGGTCTGGGACATGCAAGGCTGGACCGGCGGCGACTATCGGAAGATCGCGTGGAAAACCGAAGGTAGTCGAGCGCCGGGCTCCACCAGCGCCGCGGAATTGCAACTTCTTTACAGCCGTGCCCTGACAGCGTTTTTCGACTGGCAGGTCGGTGTCCGCCATGATTTCCTGCCGAACCCCTCACGTTCGTTCATCGTTGCCGGCCTGCAGGGCCTGGCCCCTTACTGGTTCGAAGTCGATGCCGCGGCATTCCTGAGCGAGGATGGAGACCTGTCGGTACGCCTCGAGGTCGAGTACGATTTGTTGCTTACGCAGCGGCTGGTTCTGCAACCGCGCATTGAATTCGAGGCAGCCGCAAGCGAGGTTGCCGGGCTGGGCATTGGTCGCGGGCTTGTGGGTACCGATATCGGCTTGCGGCTACGCTACGAAATAAGCAGGAAGTTTGCCCCCTACGCCGGCATGAGCTGGAAAAAGCACTGGGGCGACACGGCCGATCTGCGCCGCGCCGCAGGCGATGATAGCGAAGAATTTACCCTGCTCGCCGGCATGCGCTTCTGGTTCTAGCCCGGACGATTTCAGTCCCTTACAAAACACAGAAGCGTGTTCAGCGACGGGTCGTTATCCTGCAATAGCCGCCGCCCGGAATTGTTGAAACCCTGCCGGCCAACTGCATCGATCCAGAAGTCGATACCTTCGAAAAGGCGCAGCTCTTCACGGTCTTTCTGCCACGTGACTCCGAGGCCGGCATTGAACACGGTATGCACCAGCGAGCAGAACGTGCGCATGTCGTCCGTACCGGCATCGTGATCACGCAGCACGAAATACCCGCCCGGCCGCAGGACCCGGTGGATCGACTGGATGTAGGCGTCGAGCTTGTCCCGCGGACAGTGGTGCAGCCCGATGTAACAGGTAACCAGGTCGAGACTTTGATCGCCAATCATCTGTTCCGCAATGGGCGCGTAGTCATCCAGCGGAAAGAACTGACCTGCCTGTTTTAACCCGCCACGTTCCATCACCTCCGGCGGCGAATTGTCGGGCGCCGCGTCATTGCTCAGGTACACCGGTCCATCGAGTTTGAGCGCCTTGCGCAAATGCTTCACATAGCGGCCTGTCGACCCGATCTCGAGGTAGCCCCGATACGTCGCATTTGACGGCAGAATTGTGGACGTCTGGCGTGCCATTTCGCGCTTTTGTTTCAATAGTGCCGGCAACGCGTAGGTCAGCTCGGACAGGAACGGCTTGATACCCGGCAAGCACTCGGCAACCTCCTGGTAGATCGCCTGGTCCGATTCGTACCGCTCGCAGGCCCTGATAATCAGCTCATGAAACTGATGTTCCGGGTACAGGTGATAGACCGTCTGCAGGAAGCGATAGAACGCGTCCCGGCTCCTGGTCGAGCCATATACACTCAGAAATTCCGACGAGCCGCACGCTTTCTCGCCGAAAAGTGGCGGATCGGCCTCCTGGTCTGCGTATTTTTCCCACAGGCAATTGCGGAAACGGTACCCGGGGTCGAGTCGCTTCTTGAGGTCGAACAGTTCCCTGGCACGCGGATAGGCACTGTGGAACTGATCGATGCGCGCATGCAGCTGATAAGGCAGGTAATAGCTTCCGCCGCAAGCAAGCACGGCATCGATCAGCTCCCGGGTCCACACCGCCACGCGTTCGCGCTCACCTGTTTGCGTTCCCTGCTTGTAATAAAGCACCAGCGCGAACACCTCTTCTTTTGCCCACGCGAGCAGCGAGCCGGGATCAGGGTGCGCGTGGCGAATGGAAACATTGACGACCTGTACGCGAAAGCGCCTGAGGATTGCTGTCATTGGCACGGTGAATTCGGTCAGGCGGTCGACCGGGACGAAGTACTCCTGCAAAACGTAGGTCTTGTGGTGGCGTGAGAGCGGTTCCAGTTCCGCAACGTCGTAGTCGGCCTCGTTGTTCCGATAACTGACCTGCGGGCGCAGGTACAGCAGCGGCTCGTAGATGTACTCCCGGCGCCAGTGGCCGAGCGGCGTTTCGGTGATCGCCCACAACATGTACTTTTCGGTCAGGTACAGTCGGCGCCGCGCCCCGGTCTCCCGTGCTCGCGCCGGCTTGCCGGTAGTCCGCCAGGTAATTGCACGAACCTTCCTGAAGCGAGGCGGGATCATGTCGGCGTTGTGAAACACGCTGTCCGCATTCTCGCGAACAGTGTCTTTGAAGAACCCGGGATATTGATCGATCGGCATTTTTCGGCTCAGCCTTTCGATGCGAGTATTCAGAGCGAGATCGAGCTCCGCTTCGACAATAATGCCAAGCGCGCCATAACCTCCAACGGCGCCGTAGAATATTTCGTCATTGACCTCGGCGGATGCAGTGATCCGCTCCCCATCGTGCATCAACAGATCGAGCGAGCGAACCGAAAGAATCAGCGGCCCCAGGCCAACATACCGTCCGTGGCAGTTGACGCTGATCGAACCGCCGATGGTAAAGTTCGAGTAGGTCTGCATGATTTTGACGGCAAAGCCGTAATCGTCGATCACACGTTGAATATCTTTCCAGCGAGCGCCCGCCTGCGCACGTACGACACGCTTTTCGGGGTCAACGGACAGGATCCGGTTCATGCCTCGCATATCGATATGCAGCGTGCCCTCGCTCGCTGTCTGGCCACCCATGCTGAAGCGGCCGCCGCCTATCGACACCGGTTTATCGCTGGCGCGTAGTACGGATTGCAGTTGTTCGACGGATCCTGGCGCGTAGGCCTCATCGACGGATGTGGGATTGAGGCGAGTCACGTCATTGATAACGATGCTGCTGGTCGAGTGACCGTAGTTGTCGCAGCCGAAGCCGTAGTCCTCTGTCAGCAGGTAACGCATGCGATGCAGCTTCGGCAGGCCATAGCGTGTTTCCTGCGCCTCGCTGCCCGATTCGGAGATCCGCCGGAAGCCGAATCGTTCGTAGAAGCCGATGGCGTTTTCGTTCGGACGGGTTACATCGAGTTCGATACAACGATAGCGCCTGGCACGAGCTTTCTCCACCACGTGGTTCAGAAGCCGGGCGCCCAATCCCAGGCCGCGCTTGTTGCCATCCACGGCAATATTGTTGATGTAGTAAGCGTCGGCGGACGGCGGCGGCACGTAGCCGGACAGCGCGCGATTGACCGGACCGATCAGGTGCGGCCAGCGCGAGAGGGCGTTAACCCGAAACATGCCCAGCGTGCCCGGCAGCGATTGGGCCGACAATTGGCGCTTGTCGTAGCCGAGTTCGACGCCGACGATCTCTTCATCGGCCAGCATCACCGTCGCGAATTGATAGCCAAAGTGGCCGTGCGGCTTTTCGAGCAGTTGCGTAAGCGCTGCCACCGCCTGCGCTCGTCCCGGGAACATGAAGTCGAAAAGTTCGTGCGAACTCTCGTAGATCAGGCCGGCCAGCCTGTCGGCATGCGCCGGTTCGGCGCGACAGAAACGGATCGTGTCCGTGGGGTCACTCGGCATGGCGCACTACCTTTGCATCGCCGCCTGCGATTGCCCGTCAGGCCGGCGGCTTAATTCACACTCTTGCCCGGCAATACGGCGCCTATATGCGCTTCGCCGCGCGCTTTGGCAAGTGCCACCTGACGCCGCCGTTCCTCGAGTCGCTCCGCCCGCCCGGCTTCGAGATCGCCGATGCAACGGGGACAGGACACACCTTCACGATAGTGTGCGGATGCGAGGTCCTCACTGGAGAGCGGCCGGCGGCAGGCATGACACTGCACGTAGCCACCCTCTGCCAGGTCCCGATCGACCGCGACCCGGCTGTCAAAGACGAAACATTCGCCATGCCAGCGATTGTCCTCGCCCTTCATTTGTTCCAGGTAGTTGAGGACTCCGCCCTGCAACTGGTACACCTCCCGGAAGCCGAGTTCCAGCAGGAGTGCCGACGCCTTTTCACAACGAATACCACCCGTGCAAAACATGGCGACCGGCCGGTTCTGGTCAGCAGCGTCAAAACCGCGGGCAAAATCCGCAAACTGACGGAAGCTGTCCGTTCCCGGATCGAGCGAACCCGGGAATGTGCCGACTTCGACCTCGTAATGATTACGCGTATCGATGACGAGGGTATCCGGCTGGTCAATGAGGCTGTTCCATTGCTCTGGCGATACGTGTGTGCCAGTGCCGTGTTGCGGACGAACGTCCGGAAGGCCGAGCGTTACAATCTCGTCTTTGACGCGTACTCGCATACGACGAAATGGTGCTTGTGCGGCGTCCGACCAGCGACCTGCAAGCGGCGACGAAAGCCGCAGCGCACCCGAGAGATAGTTGAGAATGCTCTCAATAGCCTCGCTCTCACCGGCCAGCGTTCCGTTGACGCCCTCATTCGCGACCAGGATTGTCCCAAGCAGACTTTCCCGTTCACACAGCGTCTGCAGACTCGCTGCCAGTTCATCGGGCTCCGGGATATCCACGAAATGGTAAAAGGAAACGACCTTCATTGGCGGGCAGCAGCCGCCGAGTCGGACAGCGTCAACGAAAGAATACTGTGCCGGATTTCTTCACCGAGTACCAGGCGAGCATCGTCGCCGATGCGATTGATATCGTCATCGAACTCCAGCATGCCCGCCTCATTCCTCCGCAACACATCCTGCTGACGCAACTTGGCGATGAAGTCCCGAAACAGGCCGCGATCGAAGAAATCCGGCGAGTGCAAGCCATAGATCATCGTCAGTCGTTGCGCACTCTGCTGGCACAGGGTCTCAAGTTCTACGCGTGTCAGTGTCCCGGACCCGTTGCGAAACAACAGTGCGATGACGAGGTAGAAACGTTGCAGCATCGGCACCATCGACTGCCCGAGCATCAGGAGCTGGTAGGCACGCGCAGATCCGGCCGGCGGGCGATGCAAAACCTTGCGATTGCTGCCGCGACCCAGTATCCCGAGTTCGATGAGCGCCTCAATCGCCACAATCGTCACCTCGTCGATATCGTCGTGATCCCATTTGAGGCACAGCTCGGTCTGCATGAACGGGTAGATGAGCCGCACCAGCCGTTGCACTTCTGCGTAATCAAGCCGTCGACCATGAATGAAACAACAGGCGATCGCCGCAGGAATCGCGAAAAGATGCAGGACATTATTGCGAAAATAGGTCATCAGGACCGCGTCGCGTTCCGCCATATGCAGCACGTCTCCCAACGGATGCGCGGTCCGGTCGATGACGCCGATCTTCTCGCCGTGCGCGATTATCTCCTCCGGCGTCCAGTCGGGGAGTGTCACGGAGTCGGAATACCGAAACAACGACAGTAGCTTCAGGTACAACTGCAGCTGCCGCTTGAGTTCGAGTTCGCCGATCGTTTGCTTCGGCGTCGACAGAAGAATAGCCGCCAGCAGGCTGATCGGCGTCACGGCTGCGGCGGAATTTATGCTCTGCATGATGCGTTCGCCCAACTCGTCGATCGTTCGACCGATCCACGCCGGCCTGTCGTCCCCGTTCAGCTTCGCCTGCCGCCAATCCGGCTCGGCTTCCTGCAGCACGGATTCGAGGGATATCGGCTCGCCGATATTCACGTAGACCTTGCCGAAGTTCTCGCGCAATGATTTGACGGATCGAATTAGGCCGAACAGCGACTCTTTCTTCTTCTCGCCGCCGCCCAACTCTCGAATGAACGAGTCGCCTTCGATCAGCTTCTCATAGCCAAAGTACACCGGAACGAACACGATCGGCCGGCGCGGCGCATGCAGGTACGAGTTCACGGTCATTGCCAGCATGCCGGCTTTCGGAGTCAGCAAGCGGCCAGTGCGGCTGCGTCCACCCTCGACGAAGTACTCGATCGAATGGCCACGGGTCAGTATCTGGTGCAGGTAAGCATTGAACACCGCAGCGTACAGTCGATTGCCCTTGAAGCTCCGGCGCAAAAAGAAGGCGCCGCCACGACGCAGGATAGAGCCGACAACGGGCATGTTGAGGTTGATTCCGGCCGCAGTATGCGGAATCGACAGCCCCTGGTGGTACACAATGTAGCCGAGCAACAAGTAATCGAAATGACTGCGATGACAGGGCACGTAGACTATCTCACTGTCTTTCGCTACTTCGTGCAGCCGATCGACATGATTCAGCACGATGCCATCGTAAATGCGATTCCACAGCCACCCCAGGAAACGATCGATGACACGGATGGTCGGGTAGGAGATGTGTGCTGCAATTTCCTTCGCGTACTTGCGTGCTTTCTGATGCGTGCGCTCCAGTAAAACGCGACTATCGCCCGCTTCAGCCGCGATGGCGCGACGCACGCTTGGGTCTTCCAATACGTGATTGACGAGTGTCCTGCGATGAGACAGGTCGGGACCGACCGACGCAATGCGCCGTTGACGGAAGTGCACGCGCAGAATTCTGGAAACCTTGCGAAACGCAAGCTCGGGTTCGACGCCGTCCTGAATGATTGCACTGATGGCCAGCGGTTCGCTGAAGCGCAACAAAGTGTTGCGGCCGTGGAGAATGGTAGAAAGCAGTTTCCTGGTGCGCCCCACCACTTCCCAGTTTTCCAGGAACAGCAGCTTGAACCAGGATTTTTCCTTCTCCGGCGACCGGCCCCAGTAGATCGCCACAGGTACCAGCTGCAGTTCCTGTCCGCCTGCCTCTATGCTGGCTTCAACCAGTCGCCTGAGGCGCAAGGAATGCTGTGCGCGCTTGCGCCGCAGCACGAAGCCCTGCAATCGCCGCAGCACAACGAGGCTCGGCTCCCTGACGTTTACGAAATTAAGGGTAGCGGACGGTGACGGCAGTCCGTAGCGCTTGCAGACACGCTCGAGCGCCAGGGTATCAGCGAGACCACCCGTTTCCAGCACGTAGCAAACCGGGCCATTGCAGCGCGCCAGTAATTCCGCGGGATCGCCGGGTTGCACGGTGGGGCGCGCCCAGGTGCCGAATACGGTGCCGGCCAACCAGTACCAGGGGCGAAAGAATAGTCTGGCTGCACTCATGGAAGGCCAATCTTACAGAAATACCGCGAGCGACAAACTGTTCTTGGTGAAATATCAGGACTGACCGGCCGTTGATTTCACGCTCGGGTTACGCAATGCTTGGACGCAGTCTAATGAGTTCATCAACAACAATCGCCGATCAGGCAATGAGCGCGCTTCGTCCACCATCGCCGCACCTTGCCGATCATCACTGGGCATGGTTCCTCGACGTCGACGGCACACTGCTCGATATCGAGGAGCATCCGGATCTCGTGTCCGCTGATCGACGCCTGCAGGACCTGTTGAAGTGCCTGGCAGATGTTTACGACGGGGCAGTCGCGCTCATCAGCGGCCGCAGTCTCGAGCAACTCGATGCGATTTTCGGCTCGCTCGGTATTGCTGCCGCCGCATCGCATGGACTGGAGCTGCGACCCGCAAGCGGGCGGACCAGCAATTTTGCCCAGGCGGTACCCGACTTGCAGTCGAACCAAATCGCCGAATTTGTTGCTTCTCACTCCGGCCTCGTAATGGAGCGCAAGCCGTTTTCGATTGGCGTGCACTACCGGGCACGACCCGAACTCGAGCAAGTCGTTCGTGACCGGTTAAGTCGTATCCAGGCGGAACTGAAAGATGCCTTCAAACTGCAGCACGGCAAGATGATGGTCGAACTGTTGCCCCTGGCAGCAGACAAGGGCAGCGCGATCCGGGCTTTCATGAGCCAGCAGCCGTTCGCAGGGCGACGGCCGGTATTTCTGGGCGATGACGTCACGGATGAGTCGGGCTTTGCTGCCGTCAACGACATGGGGGGGCTGTCCATACGCATCGGTGACAGCAATGAAACCGCGGCGGACTGGCGCCTCGCAAACGTGTCGGAAACTCGCATATGGCTGGGTTCGGCGATCAGCCTGGTTTGAAGGAACTGCAGTGTGAATGATTTAAACCTCGGTGTAGTCGGCAATTGTCAGATCGCCTCCCTGGTCGATCGGAAAGGCGCCATGGTCTGGACCTGCCTGCCAAGGTTCGATGCCGATCCTGTTTTCTGTCGCCTGTTGCGCTCGGACCAGTCGGTCGCCCAGCCCGGCTATTTCGATGTCGATCTCGAGAATTTCGACCACGCCGAGCAGCGCTATCTCGACAACACGGCAATTCTCGAAACCGTTTTGCACGACAGCGATGGCAACGCCGTCGCCATCACCGATTTCGCCCCGCGCTACGAACACCTCGGCCGCATGTTCAAGCCCATCATGCTCGTGCGCGGCCTGGTTCCGGTTGCCGGACAACCACGCATTCGCATTCGCCTGCGTCCCACCTATGATTACGGCGCGAACGCCTGCGATGTTACGCACGGCAGCAATCACATACGCTATCTGTCGCCCGATTTCAATCTGCGGCTCACCACCGACGCCTCACTCACCTACGTACTCGAAGAAAACTTTTTCGTACTGGACCGGCCGCTACACCTGATTCTCGGACCCGACGAAACGATTCGTGAATCCGCTTCTGAAACCTACCGCCATCATTTCAAGGAAACGGAGGCGTACTGGCGCGGCTGGGTTCGCGGACTGGCCATACCGTTTGAATGGCAAGCGGCCGTCATTCGCGCCGCAATCAGCCTGAAACTGTGCACCTTTGAAGATACCGGTGCGGTGATCGCGGCCATGACCACATCGATACCGGAGGCAGCCTCCAGCGGCCGCAACTGGGATTATCGATATTGCTGGTTGCGCGACAGCTACTTCGTCGTGCAGGCATTGAACCGGCTCGGCGCAACCAAAACCATGGAAGCGTACATGCATTACATCGTCAACGTATCTGCCGATGCGGCTGGCGGTCCCTTGCAGCCAGTTTACGGAATTACCGGGCGCGCGGATCTGACAGAACGCGAACTCAGCTCGCTCGACGGTTATCGCGGAATGGGGCCCGTGCGCGTCGGCAACCAGGCGTACGTCCAGACACAGAATGACGTGTACGGCGCCGTTATATTGGCTGCAACGCGCTATTTCTTCGACCGTCGGCTGAGCCGTTCCGGCCTCGGGGCGCTGTTCCAGCGCCTTGAGCAACTCGGTGAACGGGCTGCAGCTCTTTACAACGAACCGGATGCGGGCCTGTGGGAGTACCGCGGCCGCCAGCGGGTGCATACCTTTTCGAGCATCATGTGCTGGGCCGGTTGCGATCGCCTGGCCCGAATATCCGCCCAGATAGCGCTGCCGGATCGCGCTGCCTACTGGGCCGAAAAGGCGGCGTCGATTC
>CAYVLL010000048.1:0-13158 GCA_964452235.1 uncultured Woeseiaceae bacterium | reverse complement strand
GCGGAATCGAAATGAAGCGCTTGATGAACGGGTAGATGATGGTCAGGCCGGCGGCCACGACGGCCAGTAACTGGGCTGGCCTGTTTAGCATTGCGGCCAACCCCACAGCAATCAGTGACAATGCCACGAACAGGGTGATTGCCTCGATCGGTGCGACGGCGCCGGTTGCCAATGGACGGGAGCGCGTACGGTCGACGTGTGGATCGATCTTGCGATCCGCAAAGTCATTCAGCACGCAGCCTGCCGATCGCATGACGATTACGCCGACGACAAACACGATAAATACACCACCGTCGGGATGTCCGACCCCCGCGAGCCACAGTGCCCAGAGCGTCGGCCAAAGCAACAGCCAGATGCCCACCGGCTTGTCCAGGCGCATGAGCTGGGCATAGTTTCGCAACTGGGTGGCGACACCGCTGCCGGGCCGTGCGGACTTCTGTGTTCGGCTCACGTTCATTTGACCATGGACTCAACGGGCCCTAAAAGTAACAGATCGAATCCGTCGCGCGCAGCTTCAGACCCGGTTGAAATGCGACTCGTTGCCGAGCCAGCGCCTGACAATGATGGCCGCGCTGTGCGGCGCGTCACGGCTGAGTGACTCCGCGGCCATCTGTACGCCCGGCAAAAGGTCGGCATCCCGCAGCAGATCGGCGATGCGGTATTGCGGCAATCCGGTCTGCCGCGTGCCCAGCAACTCGCCCGGACCACGCAGTTCAAGATCGCGTTGTGCAACAATGAATCCGTCGTTGGTTTCCCGCAGCACCGCCAGCCGGCTGCGCGCGAGTTGCCCGAGCGGTGCGCGGTACAACATGACGCAGTGAGCTTGTGCGCCACCGCGTCCGACGCGTCCGCGCAGCTGGTGCAACTGCGATAGTCCCATGCGCTCGGAGTTCTCGATGATCATCAGGCTCGCGTTAGGTACATCGACGCCTACCTCGATTACCGTGGTCGCGACCAGCACGTCGATCTCGACCGCTTTGAATGCGCGCATCACGCGGTCCTTCTCGGCCGGTTTCATGCGCCCATGTACCAGTCCGATGCGCAGCGTCGGCAATGCCTGCCGCAACATGTCGAAGCTCGCCTCCGCTGCCTGGTAGTCAAGCAACTCGGATTCGTCGATCAGCGGACACACCCAGTAAGCTTGCTGCCCGCTTTCACACGCGGCGCGCACGCGTTCAACTATTTCGCCGCGACGGATGTCCGGCAGGGCAACAGTCTGCACCGGCTGCCGCCCTGGCGGCAGCTCATCGATTATCGAGGAATCGAGATCCGCGTACGCGGCCATGGCCAGCGTGCGCGGGATCGGTGTTGCGGTCATGACGAGCTGGTGAGGAAAGCCACCCTCGCTGATGCCCTTTTGTCGCAAGGCCATGCGCTGGTGTACGCCGAAGCGGTGCTGTTCGTCGATGACGACGAGAGCGAGGCGCGCGAAGTGAACGCCCTCCTGGAAAAGCGCGTGGGTACCGATCACCAGGCCCGCCTGGCCGTCCGCGATCGCCTGCTGTGCGCTGCGTTTCTTCGACGCGCGCAAGCTGCCCGTCAGCCACGCCGGTTCGATGCCGAGTGGGCGAAACCACTCGGCAAAATTTTGCCAGTGCTGCTCTGCAAGCAATTCGGTCGGCGCCATCACCGCGGCCTGCACGCCGCAGGCGACCGCCCGCAAACAAGCGACGGCGGCCACGACGGTCTTGCCGGAACCTACATCGCCCTGGATGAGGCGCATCATCGGATGCGGTCTCCCCAGGTCATCCGTAATTTCGTTGATCACGCGATCCTGGGCGCCGGTCAGCGCGAACGGCAGGCTCGCGACAAATTTTTGTACGAGCTCGCTTCCCGCAGCGAGCGGGACCGCGACTTCTATCCGCGCACGATGTCGCAGGTCCCTGAGGCTTAAGTAATGCGCCAGCAGCTCCTCGAATGCGAGCCGGATGCGACAGGGATGCTTGCCGGACTCGATGCTGGCGACATCGGCATCGGGCGGCGGCTGGTGCAGGAACAGCAAGGCCTCCGCCAGCGCCGGCATCCCGTACTTGCGGCGAATCTCCTCCGGCAGTAACTCGACCGGCGGCGAGGACTGCATGCGGCTGAGTGCCTGCGCGGCGAGGTTGCGCAGGCGTGCCTGTTGCACGCCTTCCGTGGACGGATAGACCGGCGTCAACGCGTTACCGGTGACCGGGCTCTGGCCGGGTTGCAGGATGCGATACTCCGGGTGCACGATTTCAAGCCCGGCGCGTCCTGCGCGTACGTCACCGTAGCAACTGACGGTCAGTCCGGTTCTGAACTGTGCCTGTTGCTGCCGGGAAAAATAAAAAAAGCGCAGGGTGATCTGCCCGCTGCCGTCACCGATGCGCACCAGCAGGCTACGCCGCCCGCGATAAACTGTTTCCGCCAGCAGAATTTCGCCGCTGACCAGGCAGCGCATGCCCGGCGCCAGCGCGCCGAGACGCACCACCCGGGTCCGGTCCTCGTAGCGCAGCGGCAGGAGGAACAGCAGGTCCTCGACACGATGGATGCCGAGACGTTCGAGTCGGGATGCGAGTGCGGGACCGACCCCGGACAGCGTCGTCAGTGACGATTGCGATGCGCCCACCGGCCCTACAACGAAAGAATGGCCTCTGCCTCGACGTCCGCACCTTTCGGCAACGCAGCGGCGCCGACGGCCGCGCGGGCCGGGTACGGTTCGCTGAAATATTCGGTCATTACAGAATTGACAGTCGCGAAGTTGCTGAGATCGGTGAGGTACACCGTCACCTTGACTACGTGGTCGAGGTCGCCGCCGGCCGCTTGCGCTACGGCGCGCAGGTTGTCGAAGACGCGCCGCGCCCGTGTCGCGAAGTCGCCTTCGACGAGTTCCATGGTGGCGGGGTCGAGTGGAATCTGTCCGGAAAGGAATACCAGTTGGCCGCTGCGGATCGCCTGCGAATACGTGCCGATAGCAGCGGGTGCCTGGTCTGTGTGAACGGCTTTCTTGCTCAAGGTCGAACTCCCGCAATTGTCCAGACGTTATTGTTGCGCCTGATTGTTACGCACATTCTCTCGATACGCGAATGACGTTCGGCATCTTGCGGACGTTGCGCATGATGGTTGCCAGGTGGTTCCTGTCCTTTACCTGCAGCATGAACGTCAGGACCGAGCAGTCATCGTGACGATCGAGGACAGATACCTGCTCGATGTTCGATTGCGAGTCGGCAATAGTTGCCGCGACGTTAGCCAAAACACCGGTCTTGTTGAGCGTATCGACCTGGATAAGGCTCGAAAACTCGCGGTCGATGTCCTTCTCCCAGCTTACATTAATCCACTTTTCCGGCTGCTTCCGGAAAGAGCTGAGATTCCCGCAGACATTGCGGTGGATGACGATGCCGCGACCGGAGCTGAGGTAGCCCATCACATCGTCACCGGGTATCGGGAGGCAACACTTTGCGTAACTGACGACGACGCCTTCCGTACCTGCAATCACCAGGCTCGCGCCGAGCGCCGGTCCGGTGGCGGCCGTGCCGCTGTCACCGAGCAGCAGGCGCGCGGTCAGGGGAGCCAGTCGCTCGCCGAGGCCAATTTGCTCGAAGAGGTCCGCGGGCTCTGCAAGACCGAGCTCGTTCAATACTTCGCGCAGGCGTAACTTGCCGATTTTGCGCAAGGACGACCCGAGGTCCTTCAGCGAGCGGTCGAGCAAACGCTTGCCGAGATCGATGGACTCACTGCTGCGCAGTTTCTTCATATGGTGGCGAATGGCTGAGCGCGCCTTCGCCGTAGTGACGAAAGACAGCCAGTTCGGATTGGGCGTCGCACCACGAGCCGTGACGATTTCAACCGTCTGGCTGTTCTGCAATTGCGTTCGCAACGGGACGAGGTCACGGTCCACTTTCGCGGCCACGCAGCGATTGCCTACATCGGTGTGTACGGCATAGGCGAAATCGACGGTGGTGGCACCTTTCGGCAGCGGCATGATGTCGCCTTTCGGAGTGAATACATAGATTTTGTCCGGGAACAGATCGACCTTGACGCTCTCGAGGAATTCCTCCGAGCTGCCCGACTCCTGGATCTCGACGAGGTTGGCGAGCCACTCGCGAGCGCGTCGCTGCGGCGCAACCGAGCGCTTGTCTTCGGCCTTGTACTGCCAGTGCGCCGCTACCCCGGACTCAGCGACCTTGTTCATCTCGACAGTCCGAATCTGCACCTCGAGCGGCTGGCCCTTGGGCCCGAACAGTGTTGTGTGCAGCGACTGGTAGCCGTTGACGCGCGGAATGGCTACATAGTCCTTGAATCGCCCGGGTATCGGTTTATAAAGACCGTGCACGATTCCCAGCATCTGGTAGCAGGTGCTGACGTCTTCCACGACGATGCGGAAACCGTAAACGTCGACGACGTCCGAGAGTTGCCGCTTTTTCTCCGACATTTTCTTGTAAACACTGTACAGATGCTTTTCGCGGCCGATGACCTCGCCTTCGATGCCTTCGCTCTTCATCGCCTTGCGAATACGTTCCGAGATTTTACGGACCATCTGGCGCTGGCTGCCTTTGCTGCGCCGCAACGCCTTTTCCAGCACTCGATAACGAAACGGATAGAGATGCCGGAAACCCAGATCCTCAAGGTCGACCTTGAGATGATTGATACCAAGCCTGTTGGCGATCGGTGCGTAGATCTCGAGCGTTTCCCTGGCGATTCTTCGTTGCTTGTCCCGCGGCATTGCATCCATTGTGCGCATGTTGTGCAGGCGGTCGGCCAGTTTGACGAGGATCACGCGGATATCCTCGATCATTGCCAGCATCATCTTGCGAAAGCTCTGTGCCTGCGCTTCCGCACGGCTGTGGAAATGCATCTGGTCCAGCTTGCTGACGCCGTCGACCAGTGTCGCGACCTCCGCACCAAACTGGTCCTTCAGTTGCGCCACCGGTGTGCCCGTATCTTCGATGACGTCGTGCAGGATGGCAGCGGTAATGGCCTGGGCATCCATGTGCATGTCGGCGAGAATCTGCGCCACCGCAATCGGATGCGAGATATACGGTTCGCCGCTCAGCCGCTTCTGGCCTTCATGCACACTGGCGCCGAACTGGTACGCCTGCATGACAGGCTCGATCTGCTCGGGTGGCAGATAGGAATGAAGGGTTTCGATCAGGCGACGAAAGCCGTGATCGCGGCGCATCGATGCGCCGGGCAGCCTGGAAAGAATTGTCGCAGCGTAATCCATGGTCAACAGCCCTGTACGTACCCGAGTGCCGGGTGAGCCGCTGCGACGAGTCGAAACGTTATCGGGACTGACGCACCCTTTCCCCGAGTCGTCAGTCGCCGATGGAGATTCCGCGCATCGGGATCAATTCTTCCGCGGCTTCCGGCTGCAGGAACTCGTCCGTAGCCGGCTGATCAACTTCATCCAGAATAGCCGGCGATACATGGCCGGCTGCAATTTCACGCAATGCAATCACGGTGGGCTTGTCGTTCTCCATGTCGACGAGAGGCTCGGCGCCATGTGCAACCCGCCTGGCGCGTTTGGACGCGACCAGCACCATTTCAAATATATTCTCGATATTGTCCAGACAATCTTCGACCGTAATTCTGGCCATTTATAACGTACTCCGTTGGCGGCCCCGGCAGCAGCGCGGCAATGCGCAAGAAGGCTGAACAGGGGGCCGGGTAACAATGACAGACCGGCCAGTGTACTTTAAGTGTGTCATGGGTGGGAAGACAGGTTGCTGCAGGGAAGCTCTGCACAAGCCCGATCATGCAACTGTAGGAGCCCGCATCGCGGGCGATCACCGCCGGATCGCCCGCGATGCGGGCTCCTACGGAACTTGCATCAAGACTGGTGCAAAGTCTCCTTAAAGCCCGTCGCGCCGGTCCTCCAGGATTGCACGGATGCGCTTTGCCAGCGCCGGATTGTCCACGCGGCTGTCCCGGGCTTCGCCGTCGATCACGGCCTCGAGTTCCGTCACGGCCCGCTGCAAATCGTCGTTGACGATGACGTAGTCGAATTCGCTCCAGTGGGACATGTCCGACAGGGCGTCCCTGAGCCTGCGTTCGATAACCAGTTCGCTGTCGGTACGCCGGTTGCGCAGGCGCTGCTCGAGAGCCTCCCGGGACGGCGGCAGGATGAACACGGAGATGCAATCCGGCGCGGCTTCGCGAACCTGTCGCGCGCCCTGCCAGTCGATCTCCAGGATCACATGCCGGCCGGCAGCAAGATGTGCCTCTACCTGCCGGCGACCCGTACCGTAGTGGTTGTCGAAAACGAGCGCCGATTCGAGGAGTTCGCCACTGCGTCGCAGCGCAAGAAACTTCTCCGCATCAACAAAATAGTAATCGCGGCCCTCTTCCTCAGTGCTGCGTTTCTGGCGCGTCGTGTAGGAAACAGAGAACTGAAGTTCCGGCCGGCGTTTCATCAACTCCCGCACCAGTGTTGTCTTGCCGGCACCGGAGGGCGCAGCCAATACGAACAATTTTGCCGAAGACTTTTCTGGACCGATCATTGACGTCCCGCGCCGCTATCCATGGTTACCAGACCCATGGCTACTCGACGTTCTGGATTTGTTCGCGCATCTGCTCGATCAGGACCTTGAGGTCGACCGATGCACGCGTCGTTTCCGAGTCGGCGGATTTGGAGCCAAGCGTGTTCGCCTCGCGATTGAGTTCCTGCATGAGAAAATCCAGCCGCCGACCGACGGGTTCATCGCTGTCGATGGCGTGACGTATCTCGCTGACATGACTTTCCAGCCGATCCAGTTCTTCATCGACATCGAGCTTCTGTGCAAGCAGTGCGAGCTCGATCTCGAGACGCGCGGGGTCCGCTTCGACAGCGAGTTTATCGAGACGCTCTTTCTGCCGCATGCGCACCGCATCGAGTACTTCCGGCATGCGGGCGCGGACAGAAGCGGCGATCGTGAGAATATCGCGGCAGCGCATCTCGACAAGGTCGGCAAGACGCCTGCCCTCACTTGCCCGCATTGCGAGGAATGCCTCCAGCGCTATACCGAGCACGTCCCGCGCCTCCTCGAAGAGCGGTTCGGAGTCGATGACGGGTTCCTCGATGACACCGGGCCAGCGCAACACATCCAGCGTACTCGGCGCGCCTGCATCCGGAAGCAGCGCGCTGATTTCCCGGGTGCCGGCAGCGATCTGCTGCACCAGCGGGCGGTTGATCTGCAGCGGCCTGGCGACACCGGTGCCGCGCCGCACAATAATCGAACAGTCCACTTTCCCGCGCTTCACTGCGGCGCCAATTACCTGGCGCAGATCGTTCTCGCCGGGGCGCAGTTCCTCCGGCAGGCGAATCTGCAGGTCGAGATAGCGATGATTGACGGCGCGGATTTCGCAGGTCAGGTCGCCAAGTGGCGATTCGGCGGTGTGCCGCGCAAAGCCTGTCATACTATGTAACATCGATAGGTCCGGAAGCTGGGAAACGTGGCACGTGAATCACTTGTGCTTTTTGCTGCATCGTTCACAGACAACATCGCGCTTTGCACACATACTGATGCGACATTTATCTTGGCTTGAACCGCAAGCATTCTAACCCGAAGAGTCACCGCCGTGGCGATCGGGCAAGCCAGGGTAGGCACTGACTCTCTAAACAAAAACAACACCGGCCCGGCTAATCCGAAAATGCAGATTGAGTACGCCAAGGTCTCCGCCGTCGGAGATCGACAGGATAATCAGGATCGCGCAGCGGTCGTCGTAGCCGAAGATGCGGCCATGCTGGTGGTATTCGACGGCATGGGTGGGCACTCCGACGGCGCACGAGCAGCCGAGATCGGCATCAAGGTGGTACAGGACATGTTCAACGCCGCCCGTTTGCCGGTCTTCGATCCGCAGGGGTTTCTCTATACCACCCTGGCGAGAACGCACGATGCGGTCGTCGGTATTGGCGCCGGTCTCGGCGTGGATTTTCGTCCCCGAGCTACCTGTGCCATTTGTCTCATCCAGGAAAGCGGTTCCTTCTGGGGGCATGTCGGTGACAGCCGCATCTACCAGCTTCGTGAGGGTCAGGTTGTTGGCAGATCGCGCGATCACAGCCATGTCGAAGTGCTGATCCGGGAAGGCGCCATCACGGAAGAGGAAGCTTTCGATCATCCGATGCGAAATTTCGTCGAGTGCTGCATCGGCGGCGACATACCGGTGCCGGACATGACCATCACGGGCAAGAAGCCACTCCAGCCCGGCGATGTGCTGCTGGTGTGCACGGATGGCCTGTGGTCCGGAATCAGCGACAAGGATATTGCGCAGTTAGTCACGCGCCCGAACGAGAGCATGGCCGAAAATCTCAGGGTCATCAGTACCCAGGCAATGACCGCCAACGCACCGCATAGCGACAACACCTCGGCGTCCATACTGCGCTGGATCGGCGAATAGCCCACCCGACAGTAGTTTCGACATCCAGGCCGTCCGGGACCACAATAGCGGCGGAATCAAGACAGGAGGCTTGCATGCGACCGAGCGGACGCGCGCCGGAGCAGATGAGACCGGTTCGATTCATCACTGATTTTACCCGGCATGCCGAAGGCAGCGTTCTTGCCGAATTCGGCGACACCCGGGTGCTGTGTACTGCCAGTGTCGAGAACCGGGTACCGCCGTGGTTGCGTGGCAGCGGCGGTGGCTGGGTGACCGGGGAATACGGCATGTTGCCGCGTGCGACGCATACGCGCAGCGGGCGCGAAGCGGTGCGCGGCCGCCAGGGCGGCCGGACCATGGAAATCCAGCGACTCATCGGGCGCTCGTTGCGGGCAGCCACGGATCTCAAGGCGCTTGGGGAACGCACCATCACGCTGGATTGTGATGTCATTCAGGCGGATGGCGGCACCCGGACCGCCGCTATCAGCGGCGCCTACGTGGCCTTGCGGATTGCCGTCGCACGTTTGCACGCGGCACGGCAACTGAACGTAGAGCCGCTGCATGGCCACATTGCCGCTGTCTCGGTTGGCGTCTACAAGGGAGTGCCGGTCCTCGACCTCGACTATGCCGAAGATGCGGAGGCTGAGACCGACATGAATATCGTCATGAATGAAGCCGGCCGCTTCATCGAGGTGCAGGGCACGGCTGAGGGACATGCGTTTACCCGCAGCGAACTCGACGCGCTGCTGGATTTGGCATCGGCCGGCATGCAGGTCATCGTTGCGGCGCAGAACGTCGCGCTGGCCGGTGCCGGGCGCGCATCCGCTTCGTCCGGCTGAAGGTCGGCTTCGATGGCGCCAGGGCTCCGCCAGGTAGTCATTGCCAGCAGTAACCGCGGCAAACTCGAGGAAATTCGCAGCCTGTTGTCGGGCCTCGGCATTGAAGTCTTGCCGCAATCTCACTGGAATATCACGCCCCCCGAGGAAAGCGGGAAGACTTTTCTCGAAAACGCATTGATCAAGGCGCGTTGCGCGGCCGATGCCACCGGCTTACCCGCTATCGCGGATGACTCCGGCCTTGCGGTCGCTGCACTCGACGGTCGGCCCGGAGTACGGTCTGCGCGTTACGCCGGCCCGGATGCGGATGACACACAGAACGTCGACAAGCTTCTCGGCGAACTCGAGGGCAAGGCGAATCGCGCTGCGAGCTTCCACTGCGTTGCCGTCTTCCTGCCCTCGGCTGCGAACAGTGCACCATTGGTTACCCACGGCGAATGGCAAGGACGTATCCTGACGGAGCGACGCGGGCAGGGCGGATTCGGCTACGATCCGGTTTTCTTCGATCCCGAGAGCAGGCGCTCCGCTGCGGAACTGACATTGTTCGAGAAAAATCTCGTCAGTCATCGCGGCCAGGCAATGCGCAAACTTGCGCAACTGATCGGCAATCTTGCCGAGTCTCCGCAGTGATTCCCGCAGCAATGGTTGAGCTGCCGCCGCTGTCGATCTACCTGCACCTGCCATGGTGCGTGCAAAAGTGCCCGTACTGCGATTTCAATTCCCACACCGCCGGCACTGCTGCACCGAAGGCTCGCTACATCGCCGCCTTGCTCGACGACATCGAGACTGAGACCTCACGGGCCGCCGGCCGGCCTGTCGACAGCATCTTTCTCGGCGGCGGCACACCAAGCCTGTTCAGCGCAGCGGAGATCGGCGAACTGGTGACGGCCTTGCTTGGTTCGTTCCATTGCGTGAGCGCTACGGAAGTAACCATGGAGGCCAATCCAGGCACGCTGGAGCGAGATCGACTCGCGGATTATCGACAGGCCGGCGTAACGCGCCTGTCGCTGGGCGCCCAGAGCTTCGACGACGGCTCGCTCAAACGCCTGGGGCGCATCCACACTGCCGCTGATATTATCAGTGCGTTCGACGATGCGACCGGTGCCGGATTCGACAGCATCAATCTCGACCTGATGTATGCGTTGCCCGCCCAGACACTGGATATGGCGGTTGCCGATGTACGCGCGGCAATTCGTCTCGCGCCGCCACATATCTCCTGGTATCAGCTCACTCTCGAGCCCAACACGGTGTTCCATGCTCGACCCCCTGGCGACCTGCCCGATGAGGATACCTGCGCCGGCATTGAAGCCGGGGGCTATGAGCTTCTGGCGGACGCGGGCTACGAGCAGTATGAAACGTCGGCCTTTGCGCTGCCCGGGTATCGCTGCCGGCACAATCTCAACTATTGGCAGTTCGGTGACTACCTCGCGATCGGCGCAGGGGCACACGGCAAGTTCACGCAGGCAGACGGCAGCGTCTGGCGTTACCGCAAACCCGTGCATCCGTCGTCCTACATGCAAGCCTCCGCAACAGGATTTGCAGAGCAGGACCTGCACCGCGTGACTGACGAAGACCTGGCATTTGAATTCATGCTGAACGCCATGCGACTGACCGACGGGTTCACTGAAGACGATTTCCGGGAACGCACGGGCCTGCCGATCGACCGGGTGCTGGGGTCACTGCGGCACGCGCTTGGGCTTGGACTGGTGCAGGCGCCGGACGGCGGACGCTGGCGGCCGAGTGACCGCGGACGGCGCTTCCAGAACGACCTGCAGGCCCTTTTCCTGCCTGAACCGGCGGGCCGCGAGAAGCCTCGGCCGCAGGCTTGACCGGCGCAACGCAGCCACCATCGGCCGCCGTGCAACGCATTTTATTCACAAGACGAAGCTAAGCCTGTAATTTCCGCTCATTAAGCGTCGCAATTCAGCAACGTCTTACGAAGATCCTCTTAACTATCTGAAATAAAAAAGATTAATATTTTGGATATAAAATAGACATTCTAACAACGGGGCTTTAAAAATCCCGACTTAGCCCAATGACTCAATTTTGTTCCACAGAGTTATCCACAGCTTTTGTGGATAAATGACAGATTCGTGACAGCCTGCCGCTGCAGCATGGCGGTGGTTCCGGCACGGCCTTGCGGGTGTCGGCGCTTCGCTATATGCTACGCGGCCTTTTCGCCCGGTCTCAGTTTGCGGTCACCCGAACTGCAGGCCGCGGACCACGACCGAGACCGCCGGAGATTCGCACATGAAAGCCGAGATCCACCCCGACTATACCGAGGTCAACGTAGCCTGTGCCTGCGGTAACGCGTTCACGACCCGCTCCACGCTGGGTCGCGACCTGCAGGTCGAAGTATGCTCGGCCTGCCATCCGTTCTATACCGGAAAGCAGAAAATTCTCGATACCGGCGGCCGCGTCGACAAGTTCCGCCGCAAATACGGTATAGCATCGCAATAGTGCGGCTAACGGTCGACGACGCTCCCGCGCGCAGACCCGCATCGCCAGGCGCGACCCGCTCACAAACTGCAGTGCAGACTCCCGGGCTGCCCGCAAGTGGCACGCGTTGATTTGCCCGCGATTTCGTCATGCGGCACCATGCGGGATCAGTTGCCGGTCACCGGTGACCGGATGGCTGCTTTCGCCCGAGGAACATCGCCGGACGAGAACCCCCGAGGAAAAACATGAGCAATGATTCCTATACGCTGACCAGTCCGGATGGCGTCACCACGACAGCCCTGCCGAGTCGGCGCGGCACGATCGGCCCGGCCGTCCTCGACATCGGTGGCCTGTACGCTTCGCAAGGCGTTTTCACCTACGACCCGGGATTCGTTGCGACAGGCAGCTGCGAAAGCGCGATAACCTTTATCGACGGGGACAAGGGGATACTGCTTTATCGCGGCTATCCGGTGGAACAGCTTGCAGAGCATTCCACGTTCATCGAAGTTGCCTATCTGCTGCTTTACGGCGAACTGCCGACTGGCCGCGAACTCGCGGATTTCGATACCTCGATTCGCACGCATACGATGCTGAACGAAGGCATGCTGCGATTCTTCAACGGCTTTCGCTACGATGCGCACCCGATGGCGATGCTGTCCGCCGTCGTCGGTTCGATGTCCGCCTATTATCACGACACGATGGACGTGCATAACGCGGATGCCCGGGAAGTCTTCACGCATCGCATACTTGCCAAGCTGCCGACAATCGCTGCCGCCGCCTACAAGATGACCTGCGGTCAGCCCTTCATCTACCCGCGCAACGATCTTGCCTACTGCGAAAACATGTTGCACATGTTCTTCGCCGTGCCGGCGGAACCCTACAAAATCAACGACGTCGCCGCCCAGGCGCTCGACCTGTTGTTCATCCTGCACGCCGACCACGAGCAGAACTGTTCCACGTCAACGGTACGTATGGCCGGAAGCTCAGGCGCCAATCCGTATTCGGCAATTGCTGCCGGCATCTCTGCGCTGTGGGGTCCCGCGCACGGTGGCGCGAACGAAGCCGTACTCAAGATGCTGACCCAGATAGGCGAGACCAAAAACATCCCCAAATTCATCGACCGCGCCAAAGACCGCAATGATCCCTTTCGCCTGATGGGTTTCGGTCACCGCGTTTACAAGAACTTCGACCCGCGCGCCACCATCATTCGCAGCATGTGCCACAAGGTGCTGAAGCAGATGGGCCGCAGCGACTCGCCTTTGTTTGACCTCGCCCTCGAGCTCGAACAGGTTGCATTGAAAGACGAGTATTTCATCGAAAAGAACCTTTACCCCAACGTCGATTTTTACTCCGGCATCATCTACCGCGCGCTCGGCATTCCAACCTCGATGTTCACCGTGATGTTTGCTATCGCCCGCACCGTCGGCTGGGTGGCACACTGGCGCGAAATGATTACCGATCCGAACGGCCGCATCAGCCGACCACGACAACTCTATACGGGCGCGCCCGAACGCGACTACGTCGCGGTGGAGAAGCGCGCCTAGCGGCGATTCACAAAAGAGGGACA
>CAYVLL010000047.1:0-13619 GCA_964452235.1 uncultured Woeseiaceae bacterium | reverse complement strand
TGGAAGGCGAAGCAAGAACGGCGGTTGCGGACAGCCTGTACAACAGCCTGCGCTCGAGTTCGAACATGGTCTATGCGAAAGTCGCATCGGCTGGCCAGCTCACCAGCGCCTCGTACAATGTCGATATCGGTGGCGGCGTCACAATAAATTCGCGTTACGGCTATCCGAACACCAACAGCGTCACCAACATCACAAATCTCTTCGAAGACCTGTCGTCGCGAGTAACCGTCGCGGGTAACACGACAACGCGAGAAATTCGCGTTGATGGCCGTGCCAACTGTGGCGTGAACTACACGCGTGCGGCGAATGCCGGCGAACGTCCCACAGTCGCTCGCGTCATCGAGGGCTGCTAGGAAAGCACGGGACCGCCGGTTCGCGCGGCTGACCGGCGCGTGCCGGCTACCTCCGTCAACCTGCGGTCGCTTCCTGGCAGGTCCGGGTTCGCGCTCTGCACAATGCCCCGAGCCTCAGGATTTTCGCTCATCGAGTTGACGGCGGTCCTGGTCGTTCTCGGCATGTTGCTGGCAATTGCAGCACCGCGCCTCGATACAGGCCGCGGTGTGCGCGAACTGGGGTTTGCAGAGCAGGTTCTCGCTGACCTGCGATTCGCGCAGCGGCGAGCCGATGCGGATCGTTGTGAAGTACGCGTTGCGGTGTCGTCCACGGCAGTGGCGATCTCGCAAAGATCGGCGTTGTGCAGCGGGCCGTTTAATCGGCCCCTCGCGGTTATCGGGGCGGAAGGGATGTCCGTCGGGGGCTCACCGCCGGAAGGAATGTCACTGTCGGCATCGCCGGCTGTTTTTTATTTTGACGGTGCGGGCCGGGCGGTCGACAGTGTCGGCGGCGCGCCGGTGGACGTCGTCATAACCGTCGGCTCACGGCAGATCGACCTGACAGGCGCGACCGGCTATGCCACGTACTGATCGTCAAAGTCTCCAATTTGCGACCGAGAAGGGATTCAGCCTGTTAGAGGTCCTGGCGTCGATTGTTGTACTGAGCCTGATCTTCGCCGGTTTCGTCAGCGTCTACAGCACCGTCCTGAAACACGGCAGCGACGCGGAACTGCATAGCCAGGCTGTCGCGATCGCCTCTGCCTACATGGACGAAATACTTCTGCAGAATTACCGTGACCCGGACAGCGGGCTCGTCTGCGGCGCGCCGGAATCGAACCGCCCGGCATTCGATAACGTGTGCGATTACGATCAATTGCTGCAGAACGGCTGCACGTCGACCAGTAGCGCTTGTCCGGCAATCGGTAGTTGTGCCTGCGACCGGAATGGGGCTCCGGTAGACGGACTGCTCGCGTTCGCCGTCGCGGTCGACGTAAGCCCGATTACTCTTTCGGGAGGCACCGGACTTCAGGTAAGCGTGGCAGTCAACCATGACGGCCTGGCCGGCAATGGCGTCATCTTGCAAGCGTTTCGCGCTGAGGACTGAGCGGTGCATTGTCATTCCGGGAATCGCCGTGCCGTTGCTGTAACGAAGCATCAGGGTTTCTCGATCATTGAGCTGATCGCGGCCCTGGCGATCACCGGCATCATCGCCACCGGATTGCTGTTATGGATGTCCCGGCCTCTCGAAGCATTGCAGGCAACGCATTTGCGGGCTGCCGCCATGGACCAGGCGGATCGCATCACGGCCCGCCTGAACGTTGACCTGGCAGATGCGCTGCCGAATAGCCTGCGGATAGCATGTGGTGGCCAGTGCGTGGAGTTCATCCCGGTAAAGGACTATGGCGATTACCGGGCAGCTCTGCCGGGTGATTATCTCGAGTTTTCTGCGCCCGATGATCGATTCGACGTGTTGCTGCCGCTCGACAATGCACCGGTCAGTGGCTGGCAAGTCGTCATCAACAACCAGAATGCGTTGTCGTCCGGCAGCCTGAGTGCCTACAGCAACGACAGTAACAACAATCGGGCGAGCATCGTTGCGGGGACGACCGCCGCGCAAATTCGCATCGCCGCCAAGCAATTCCCGGCGCCATCGACGACTCAGCGCTTCTATATTGTCGACACCCCTGTCTCCTACCTGTGCCAGCCGTCTGCGGATGGCGGCTCGGTCAGGCGGCTGTCGAGTTATCCGATTCAGCCGGCACAGCCCACGAATACCTCAGCCGGTGACCTGCTGGCCGGGGGCGTAGTGGAGTGCGAGTTCAGCCTGCCGCAACCGAACCTGCTGGTACTGCGCTTGACGGTCGGCGGCGGGACCGCCGAGCCAGTGCATTACCTGGCGCAACTGCGGGCGGGGCAGCGACCATGACGCGAATGCCGGCCGGCCGGCAGCCGATGCCGGGCCGCGACAGCGGCATGATCCTGATAACCGTCATTTTCATCATGGTGGTGCTCGGGCTGCTCGCCGGTTTTCTCGTACAAAGCCTCAACAGCCAGCATTCCCTCGCGACCATGACACAACTGTCACGACAAGCCGGCTATGCCGCAGCGAGTGGTGTCGAATGGGGTCGTACGCGTGCCTTGCAGAATGGTGTGTGCTCGACAGCGCAAATTGCCATTGCCGACTTCAGCGTAACAGTAATCTGCAATAACCTGACAGTTACCGAAGGTGCGTCTGTCTACCAGGTGTTTGATCTCGAGGCCAATGCGCAACGCGGCAGCTATGGCAGCCCTGATTTCGTGCGCCGCAGCCAGCACGCTCGCGTCAGCAATCGATAGCGATACCTGCACCGTATCAGCACGACCTTGTCGTCAAATCCTCAAGATTGCGGGTAATGCTGCTGCGCTATTTCAGCAGGTTCCGGGTCGTTTCCCGCAAACTCGGCAATGATTTCTCTTCTGATTCGATTTCCGGAATCGACGTGCGCTCAAATACTTCGCCGCCGGACAACAATTCGACCGCGCGGTCGGCGGCATCCTGAAACGGTTCGAGCACGCGGTCAGCACCTGACTGAAGCAGGAATTCAGTATCAAGAGCGCTATGCGACGTGACGGCAACGCGACCGCGAAACGGAGATTCGCGAACCGTCTGCAGGATTGTCAGGCGGGCATCTTCATGGCTCAGTCCGGTGGGATGAACCGGGATAGTCGCGACAACCCACTTGGCTGCCGCCAGTGGCAGGCTGGCAAGGAATTCCGGGTCGGTGGCGTCGCCGTATTCCACGTCTAGCCCAAGGTCACGCCAGCGCCGGACGGCGATCGGATTGAAATCCACGCCGAGCACGCGCATGCCCTTGTTCCTGAGGCGAACACCAATTGCCGTACCGAAGCGGCCGAGGCCGAACACAAGGGCGTCATAATTCGCGGTCTCCCGATGGGCGGCGTCCGTCGGTTCTCGTGGGGTGCCGCGTCGCTCGAAAATGCCCAGGACAGGCTCGAACAGCGGATAGAGCTGGTGCGAATAGGTGATCATGTACGTCGAGGTCGCGATCGTAATAAGCCCCACCATGGTTACGAGGCCCAACGCGTCAGCATCGATATGACCGAGCGATACTCCCATGGCGATGAAGATCAGAGAAAATTCGCTTATTTGCGCGACAGTGAGCCCGGCAAGGAATCCGGTGCGCTTCCGATAGCCCATGGCGCCCATAATCGCCAGTACAATAAGGGGATTGCCAATCAGCACGAACGCCGAGAAAATCGCCGCTGCCACAACGTGTGAACCGAGCAGTGACAGATCGAGCGTTGCGCCGAGTCCAATAAAAAAAAACAGCAACAGAAAGTCCCGTAACGGCGCAAGGCGGGCCGCGATCGTTTCCCGGTAGGGCGTCGAAGCAAGCGCCACTCCCGCCATCAAGCCGCCGACTTCCTTGCCGAGACCCACCAGGTCGGCAACGGCAGCAAACATTGCCGCCAAAGCAATCGCGAAAACCACCAGCAACTCAGGTACGCGTGCCAAACGCTCGGTTAACGGATTCGCGATGTATTTCAGGAAAGCGTAAACAAAGAGGATGAGAGCGAGCCCCGATCCGAAGGCAACGACGATACCGCCGGTGCCCGAGCTGTCCGAGGTGCCGATGCCGATCGCCGAGAGCACGATCATCGCCAGCACGACCACAACATCCTGGACAATCAGGAAGCCAAGCGCGATCTGTCCGTGTAACGAATCGATTTCCCGTTTATCGGAGAGGAGCTTTACGATGATGATCGTGCTGGAGAAAGTCAGGGCAACAGCGACATACAGGCTCGTGATGACGCCCAGCCCCAGCGCAAGCCCGATCAGGTAACCGACAATCGCGGTAAAGGCAACCTGACCAAGGCCTGTCAGAAGGGATACTGCACCGAGCGATCGAATCAGTTTGGTGTCGAGCTTTATACCGACCAGAAACAGCAAGACGGCAATACCGAGCTGCGAAAGCAGGTCGATCTGCTCATCCGAACGGACAACATCGAGAACAGACGGTCCGGCAATGAGACCGACGGCGATGAAGCTTACTATCAACGGCTGGCGCAGCAGGATGCCGACAAAACCAACGACGGCGGCCATAACCAGCAGCGCGGCCACTTCGCCGAATGCGGATTGTGCGATGAAGTCAATCATTGATGTCTTCTGCGACCCGTCAGCAGCGGGACTTGGATTGTCCATGATGGACACATTCAAAACAATGCGGTCTCATGCGGGTTCGGGTCAGTGACACGACGGTGATGTCACCGCCGGGGGCTTTGGCGCCGGTCATACCCTCGCAAGCCTTCGGCCGGTGTAGAATACTTAGTAGTCATCGGGACGATGCGCCTCAAGGTCTGCCGGCGTCAAAGATCGATCGACGGAGCATCGCGGCAATAGCAACACAATGGACGACCGGTGTGAATGAGCACCTGAACGCAGGCTTTCGACTGGGAAAGCTGCTGGTCCTGCCGCTACGGGGTCAGGTCACGAGCCAGCACGGAACGCGGCATCTGCCACCCAAAGCGGCCGAGGTCTTATTGTGCCTCGCTTCTGCACGCGGTGAAATCGTCAGTCGGACGGAACTGCTGCGGAAAGTCTGGGGGGACGGCCAGGGCAGCCACGAAGCGTTGAGCCACGCGGTCAGCGCGCTGCGCTATGCACTTGACGATCACCCGGATAATCCGCGATTTATTCAGACATGTCCGCGCCGTGGCTACCGGCTGTTGGTCGAGCCACAGCCAGCCGATTCGCAAGACAGCGACGAGGAACCGACGTCCGCGGATCGGCCGCCCGAATACCAGGGATTCTTCAGCGAACTGAAGCGACGTGGTGTACTGGAAACCGGCCTGGCGTATATCGTTTTCGGCTGGCTCATCATGCAGGTCGTCGATGTCACTTTCGACAAATTGTTGCTGCCGCAGTGGCTTGGTACGTTCGTCATCGTACTGGTCATCGCCGGTTTTCCCATCGCATTGGTGCTGGCCTGGTTTATAGAGATCGTAGAGGGACGTGCAGTCCTGGATAGGCGGCAGAGGTCCCGGACGACGAAGGGCGTCGTCAGTCGCACCTATGTCGCAATCATAGGCGCCTTGCTGCTGGCGACGGCTGGCGTTTACAGCTTCGATTACTTCATCGGATTGCCTGCGGACGATTTGCAAAGTGATTCGGTAGTGCACGACGGTCTTGCTCTTGAAACGCCGGTGGACGCGAACTCCATCGCTGTGCTGCCGTTTCTTAATATCGATGGCAGCGAAGAATCCCGGATTTTTGCAGAAGGCCTTGCCGAAGACCTCATCAACCGACTGGCAAAAGTACCATCGTTGCGGGTTTCCTCTCGCAGCGACTCGTTCTCCCTGCCTTCCAATGCCGGTTCAGGAGACGTGCTGCAACGCCTGCGTGTCAGCTACTACCTCGAAGGCAGCGTGCGACTGGTGGCGAATCGGCTGCGTGTGGTTATCCAACTGATTCACTCCCGGGATGGTTTTCACCTGTTGTCGCGAAGTTTTGATCGTGATCGCAGCGAGTTCTTCGAAATCCAGGACGAAATAGCAAGTCTCACGGTTGCCAATTTGCGGGTTGCTTTGCCACCCGAAACCCAAGTGATTCTCGACCCGCCGGGTGCCAGTCCGAATCTCGATGCATACCTGTTCTATCGTCGTGGCATGGACGCCCTACACCGTCCAATGACCAATGACTCGATTCGTGAGGCGCTAAACTGGTTTTCTGAAGCGCTGGCGGTCGATGCCGAGTATGCGGCCGCGCATGCGGGGATTTGCACTGCCTATGTCTCGAGTTTTGATGTGATCGGAAAAACCGAATACTTCGAGGAAGCCGAGAAATCGTGTGCTGCAGCCCTTATGCGTAATCCGAATCTGGATATCGTGCATACCGCGCTCGGTGACCTGTATTTTCGTACCGGGAGGCACTCACAGGCAGAAACGGCGTACGAAAGAGCACTTGCCATCAATGTCAACAACGTCGATGCACTGACTGGTCTGGCCGGCTTCTATCATCGCGATCAAAGACTCGATCTGGCAGAAGAAAAATACCAGCAGGCGATAGGTTTGCAGCCAGGCAACTGGCGAACGTACGACACGTTTGGCACATTCCTATATAACAGCGGGCGGTATGAGGAGGCCGCCGAAAATTACCGTAAGGTTTTGTCGCTGGATGGACGAAACATCCAGGGTTACGGAAATCTTGGCGCGGCATTGATGCTGTCCGGCAACTTCGCTGAGGCGGCGACAGCGTTCAAGCGCTCAATCGAAATACAGCCGCGCGCGGACGCCTATAGCAACCTCGGATTGATGCACTACTATCTCGGCGAGATGGACGAGTCTGTAATTGCCCATCGGCAAGCAGTCGCATTGGCACCAAACGATCACCTCAGCTGGGCTAATCTTGGCGATGCGCTGTCATTCGCCGAGGAAAACGATGAGGCGCTCGCTGCGTTTCGCGAGGCGGAAAGCCTTGCCGAGCGTAAACTGTCCATTAACCCAAGGGACGCGGAAACTCTGATAGACCTGGCCTGGATACGCGCCGTGTTGGACAGTCCCGTTGAGGCTGATGAACTGATCAGTCGGGCGGAGACTATCGCTCCCGCTAATCCTTATGTGCGTTTTGTCAGCGCCTTGATTGCTGTGAGGAACGGTGATGATCAGAAAGCTGTTTCTGCGCTTGAGGCCGCTGTTGCCTCCGGTTACCCACTTGAATTGCTGGCCGCGGAACCGCATTTGAGCTCGTTGCGTGAGCATCCTGAATTCATGGCATTGGAGCAAGGCCGCACGCATAAGTGACGAAACCAGAAACCGTACCTGCATCCCGGGTACGACCAGGTAACGAAAGGGAGAACAAAAATGAAGGCTATGCAAAATGTATCAATGCTGTCCCTCTGCGGAATTTTGCTGGGATGCGCAACGACAGTGGAAACCGAAGACTTCGATCCGGCATTGACATGCAAGGACAGGGTCATAACGATCCACCATGCCAGAGGGTATCTTTCGCTCTCTCAGGAGTACATTGAGATGTGCCGTAATCAGTCGCTAAAAATCAATGTAGTCCCACGCGTCCCGAATGATGCTGCACGGGCAACTGCGTCAAAGAAGAATCCGGACGCCCGTTGGCTCAACGGAAGTTCAGGAAATGGTCGATTCATAGAAGTACGTGTACCGTCGGACGCCACGGTTGGCGAAACCTATAAGTTTGATCTCACAATCGATGACATTGGAATGCTCGACCCGCGCGTGCGAGTCGTGAGATGAAGTGATGGTCAATTAGCGGTAGAACGACATCGGTCGTGTAGAGGCCGTATCGAGTGCAATGGAGTCGAACGCGAGGAGAGACGCTTCTGGCGTTCGTCTGGTATGGTAACGGCCAGCCAATTCACAAAACCGGCAAATGACCGATACCGTGAACGCAGCAATGCAAACAAGTACACCGGCAGCAGAACGGTACTCCATGCCCGCCGAATGGACACCGCACCAGGCAACCTGGATTTCCTGGCCGCATAAGCGCGCAAGCTGGCCGGGAAAGTTTGAACCGGTCGAGCCCGTGATGGTTCGAGCCGTCGCCGCGATCGCGACCGGCGAAACCGTCAGGATCAACGTACTTGACGAACGCCACGAAAAGCATGTGCAGTCGCTTCTAGCCGGCAAAGTGCGTGCGGAAAACGTGGTTTTCCATCGCTTCCCGACCAATGACGCATGGTGTCGCGATCACGGCGCGATCTTCGTCATGCGCCCGGGCGACACGCCGGCTGAGCGCGCCCTCGCACTCAACTTCCGCTTCAATGCCTGGGGCAACAAATACCCGCCCTTCGACCTGGATGACGCCATTCCGCCGCAAATGGCAGAAGCGCTCGATTTAGCGTGCTATTCCGTTGACATGGTGCTGGAAGGCGGCTCGATCGACGTTAACGGCAGCGGCGCACTTTTAACCACAGAACAATGCCTTCTCCACCCGAACCGGAATCCCCAACTGGACAAGAGTGCGATCGAGCGAAATTTGCGCGATACGCTCGGCGTGCGCCAGATTTTCTGGCTCGGGGAAGGCATCGTCGGCGACGACACCGACGGTCACATCGATGACCTGACACGCTTTGTCGCTGAAGATACCGTGGTCACAGTAATCGAGGCGGATCGCGGAGACGAAAACTACCAGCCGCTTGCAGAGAACCGCGAGCGGCTTGGAGGGCTACGCCTGGAAGACGGCCGCCCGCTCAGGATTATCGAACTGGCAATGCCGCGCCCGGTCGTGTACAAGGGCGATCGACTGCCGGCGAGCTATGCAAATTTCTACATTGGCAACCGGGTCGTGCTGATGCCGTCGTTCAACGATCCTGCAGACGAGCCCAATCGCAAGGTGTTGGCAAAGTGCTTTCCGGGGCGGGAAGTCATTGCAATCGACTGTACAGATCTCGTGCTGGGCCTAGGCACATTTCACTGCCTCACGCAGCAGGTACCTGTGTTTTAATGGTGGTTGACATTTTGCAGGGAGACAGGACCGATGACCGCAGTTCGTGACTTCGTCCATCATCACTATCGGCACTTCAATGCAGCCGCGTTGATTGATGCCGCCGACGCCTATGTGCGCCATCTGGACGACGGCGGCGTGATGTTCATGACACTTGCCGGCGCCATGAGTACGGCCGAACTGGGCTTGTCCCTCGCGGAAATGATCCGTCGTGACAAGGTGCACGCCGTTTGTTGCACGGGCGCGAATCTCGAAGAAGACATCTTCAACCTGGTTGCGCACGACCACTATGTGCGTGTACCGCATTATCGCCAATTGACGGCAGAGGACGAAGAAGCGCTGCTGGCAAGGCATCTCAATCGCGTCACCGATACCTGTATTCCGGAAGAAGAGGCAATCCGGCGAATCGAACACGTGATTCTCGACGTCTGGGTCGAAGCTGACAAGAAGGGAGACAGCCGCTTTCCGCATGAATTTCTGTACGACATCATTCGTTCCGGCCGACTGAAAAAACATTATCAGATCGATCCGAAAGACAGCTGGCTGGTCGCAGCCTGCGAGCGTGACCTGCCGATCATCGTGCCGGGTTGGGAGGATTCGACGCTGGGCAATATCTACGCGTCGCATTGCATCACTGGTGAGATTGGCAACGTGCACACGGTCAAGAGCGGAATCGAGTACATGATCTTCCTGGCAGAGTGGTACGAAAGAACGTCCGCAAAGTCCTCCATCGGTTTTTTCCAGATTGGTGGCGGCATCGCCGGGGATTTTCCGATTTGCGTCGTGCCGATGTTGCAGCAAGACCTGCGCAAGGAAGACATGCCGCGCTGGGGCTACTTCTGCCAGATCAGTGACTCGACCACCAGCTACGGCTCCTATTCCGGCGCGGTGCCGAATGAGAAAATTACCTGGGGCAAGCTGTCTGCAGATACACCCAAGTTCATCATCGAATCCGATGCCACCATCGTTGCGCCGCTTATATTCGCATGTGTGCTCGACCAG
The DNA here is from genome assembly GCA_964452235.1 of uncultured Woeseiaceae bacterium. Lineage (GTDB taxonomy): Bacteria > Pseudomonadota > Gammaproteobacteria > Steroidobacterales > Woeseiaceae > IDS-8. The sequence goes on along the minus strand of CAYVLL010000047.1, from coordinate 3,809 downwards.
TAAGCAATTCGTCACCTGTGACTTCGCCTGATGACTGGTCGACCAGTGACGCCGCCGAGCTCTACCGCCTCGACGCCTGGGGTGACGGGTTTTTCAAGGTCAATGACCGTGGGCATGTTGCCGTCAACACGCTGGACGACAGCGAGCTTAGCATCGACATCATGGAGGTCGTCGAAGAGGCAAGGCGCCGGGACATTCGGTTCCCGCTGCTGTTACGCTTCCAGGATGTCTTGCGATCGCGCGTGCGGCGCCTGAACCTGGCATTCATCGCCGCTATCGAAGAATCCTCTTACCAGAACGTCTACCGTGGCGTGTACCCGATAAAGGTCAACCAGCTTCACGAAGTAGTGGAAGAAGTGCTGGACGCCGGCAAGCCATTCGAACTCGGGCTGGAATGCGGCTCCAAGGCGGAGCTCATCGCCGCGTTGCCACACCTGGTCAATGACGAAACGCTGCTCATCTGCAACGGTGTCAAGGACCGCACCATGCTGTCCCTGATCCTGTCTGCGCAAAGGCTGGGCAAGAACGTTATCCCCGTGATGGAGAAGTATGCAGAGTTCGAACACCTGATGGCTCTCGCGGAGGATGCAGAACGCCCACTGCGCTTTGGCGTGCGCATTCGGTTGCGCACAGCGGGGTCGGGCAAGTGGGCGGACTCGGGTGGCTATCGTTCGAAGTTTGGCGTATCGCTGCCGGAGTTGATCGACCTGGTGGAATGCCTCGAAGCTGCGAAAAAAAGCGATGCGCTGGTGTTGTTGCATTTTCACCTGGGAAGCCAGATCGCCGATATCCAGACGCTGAAGCAGGCGGTCAAGGAAATGTCGCAGATCTACGCCGAACTGCGAAAGCGCGGACTGGACGTGAAGTATTTCGACGTCGGTGGCGGACTCGGCGTCAACTATTCCGGTGGTTACGACGAAGGGGGCATCAATTACAGCCTGCAGGAATACGCGAATGCAGTCGTATATTCGGTCATGGAGGTGTGCGAGGCCAAGAATGTGCCGCAACCGATCCTCGTGTCGGAGAGCGGTCGCGCCCTGACTGCGCACCACTCCGTGCTGGTGGTCGAAACACTCGGTGCGTTCCGCAAAGACCGGGTAGCTGAGGATTTCAAGGTGCCGTCCGGCGCGCACTTGATGGTGCGTAACCTGTACCAGATTCTGAAGCGTCTCGAAACCACATCCATAGGAAAGCTTCGTGTCAGCGAATTGCTGGAGTCCTATCACGACGTGGTCGAAATGCACCGAGAAGCTTCGACATTGTTTGGCATGGGTTTCCTGCCGCTGGAACAGAACGCATTGATAGAGCGGCTCTACTGGAGCAACTGCTCAGCGCTTCTGCGCCATCTGCGTGCGGCTGATCCCGACCCGGCACCGCCCGAACTGCACGAGCTCGAAGACAAGCTGGTCGATCAGTACCTGTGTGATTTTTCCGTGTTTCAGTCGATGCTCGATCACTGGGCCATCGAACAGGCATTTCCGATCGTGCCCTTGCAGCGTCTCGAGCAGCGACCGGAACGGCGCGGGATGCTGGTTGACCTGACCTGCGATTCGGATGGCAAGGTCAGTCATTACGTATCGTCGAATGTCGACCGGAAGTTTCTCGAGTTGCATGCACTGGCGCCAGGCGAACGCTACTATCTCGGTTTTTTCCTGATGGGCGCCTATCAGGATATCATGGGTGACGCACACAACCTGTTCGGCCGCGTGGCAGAAGCTCACATCTACGGCGACAGCGACGAGGAAGAGAATTTCTGGATCGAGAAAGTCATTCCCGGTACCGAGGTGAAGGAAATTCTGGCACAGGTACAGTATTTTCCCAACGATTTACAGAGACGAATGGACGCTATTATCAAGGAGAAAATTGAGTCCGGTGAGATCCGGCCGAAGCAGGGTATGCAGATTCTCGACCAGTATATGAGTTGCTTCAGTGATAGCACCTATTACGATACGCGCGGTGGTGACAGACCGAGTGAACAGAAATGACGAACGGGACCAATAGCACCAGACACGTGAAAGTCGGCCTCGTGCAGATGCAGTGTTCGGAGAGCGCTGCGGAAAACATGCAGAAGGCAATTACGATGACCGAGGAAGCGGCCGGGAAAGGTGCGGAGGTCGTGTGCCTGCCGGAGCTGTTTCGTTCGCGCTATTTTTGCCAGAGCGAAGACGACGGAAATTTCGAGCTCGCCGAAAGCATACCAGGACCCAGCACAGAAGCGTTTGCGAAGGTCGCGGCCGAACACGATATTTCGATCATCGTCAGCCTTTTTGAACGTCGTGCACCGGGTCTTTACCACAACACCACCGCGGTACTGGATCGGCAGAACGGATATGTCGGCAAGTACCGCAAGATGCACATACCTGACGACCCCCGGTACTACGAGAAATATTATTTTACGCCTGGCGATCTCGGCTTTAAGTCCTTCGAGACGGAGCGAGCCGAGCTCGGTGTGTTGATCTGTTGGGACCAGTGGTATCCGGAAGCGGCCCGGCTGACGGCGCTAAAAGGTGCAGAGATTCTTTTTTACCCGACGGCAATCGGCTGGCACCCGGAGGAGAAGGCGAAGGTCGGGCAACAGCAGTTCGAGGCGTGGCAGACAATGCAAAGGGCGCACGCGATCGCCAACGGCTGTTTCGTCGTTGCAGTAAATCGCACCGGCTTCGAGCCGGACCCGACCGGCAACGGCGGCCTTGAATTCTGGGGCCAGAGCTTCATGGCCGCGCCGGACGGACGCATCCTTTGCCAGGCGGCAGCCGACGAGGAATGCGTACTGATTGCCGAGTTGCAGCTGGAGGAACTGGCGAGGTCGCGCCATGGCTGGCCGTTCTTTCGCGACCGACGCATCGACGCCTACGGCGGCCTCGACCAGCGATTCCTCGATCGCGATTCATAACGCCCACAGGGCCTGCGGTGGTTACAGCATTCGCCCGCATGGCGGGCTGCTGCAAGAGCGCTTTCGGCGCGCATCGCAGCGCTGTTGGAGCGCGCCTTGCGCGCGAACGGGATTAGGTTTAACGTCGTTCGACCGACGAAGCGGCCGCTTCCTCGTCCTGCCGATCAAGCGCAGAAACTACATCGCTTTCCGCATCATCCTGCGGTTGCTCATGCACGCAGGACCCCGGAATCAGGCGGCTTTCGATGGTGCATTGCACATTGAAATCACCCGCGCCGTAAAGCGTTTCAATCGCATCGCGATTGCGCATTGAGTACTTGAGCGCAATCCCGAAACCGAAATTGCTGCGACTCGCTTTGTCGGGAGTCATGTTGGTGTGGCGCGATTCGGTATCGATTTCACGCGATGTGAGTTCAGCCAATGGAATACTGGCGTTCTGGTACGGCGCGAGATTCAGCCTTGCGCCGAGTTCGGAATTCGTACTGATCAGCGAATTGTAATAAAGCGATACCGACAGGATGTCGACGAAATCGCCGCTTCGGTTACCAATTATCAGCCGGCCGTCACGGACGGCGGCGGCAAGATCGGAATTCTCCGTCGTAAAATCAGGAAACAGGTGATCGAAATCGCGGGAAAGTATTTCGATGTCGACCGGCAGCAAGATGAGGCCATCCGGGTTTCGCTGCAGTTTTTCCGGGCAATGCAACTGGAAGTGGTAGCCGCCATGGGTTGTAGCACTGCAGTCCACCACATAGGCATCCGTCTGCCGCTGCAATTCGGCTTGCAAGGTTGCCAGGTTCTGCGCATGTTGCTGTTCCAGCGCTGACTCGGCCGCCGCGAGTTCACCAAGACACCTCGACGCCTCGCAGGGAAACAATTTCGGCTTTTGTATCTCGTTCCGAATTGCCGCAGTGGT
>CAYVLL010000046.1:2974-13666 GCA_964452235.1 uncultured Woeseiaceae bacterium | reverse complement strand
CCGAGAGCGTACCGCCGGAGCAATGGGAAACCGATGTATACGTCCCGGTCTGTGCCACATGACCAGATCGAAATTGGTGTGAACAGCGTGAGGCGGTCTGACGCGACTTCGCCAGACGGGGTTCAAGTCGATCTGAACACACCTACTCGCCCGAACCCCCCTACTTCGCTCGTCGCGCTACTCGACACGCTCGTAGACACGTACGTAGTCGACAAGCATCCGCTGCGGAAATATAGAATCGTCGATGGGACCGCCGGCCCGCCCCCAGAAGCCGCCAACGGCAATATTCAGTATGAGATGAAAGGGCTTGTCGAACGGCCATTCCTCCCAGCCCTTGTTCTCGTTGACATAGGTGAAGTACAACGAATCGTCGACAAAAATGTCTATTCGTTCCGGCGACCATTCCATCGCGTAGACATGAAACTCATCGGCGACATCGTCGATGAGGATCCGGCCCTTGCGCTGCTCCCATTCGACCCAATAGTACGCCTTGGTGTGCACCGTGCCGTGTATGTGGCCCATCTGGTAGCCGACATGTTCCATGATGTCGATTTCGCCCGAGTTCGGCCATGCGTCGCATTCCTGGCTGCCCTGCCAATCCTCGTCGCTCGCGCAGGTCGTCGCATAGGCGAACGGGTCGCTCGGCAGCATCCAGATCGCCGGCCAGGACCCTTGGCCCCTGGGCAGCTTCGCACGCACTTCGAAACGGCCGTACAGGAAATCGCCCTTGCTGCTCGAATGCAGACGCCCGGAAGTGTAGCTCGCTTCCTCGTAGTCTTCCCTGTGCGCCTCGATGACCAGCATGCCGTCCTCGACGCGCAGGTTCTTTGCCCGTGACGTATACGCCTGATCCTCGTCGTTAACCTTTCTTGCCGGCCAGATGTCCGGGGTCCACCGCTGCGCATCGATCTCTCCGGTGTCGAACTCGTCGCTCCATACGAGCCTCCAGTCCGGGCTGGCCGGAATCTTCGAGCGGACGACAAATGCGCTCAGCGTCGGCTCGCCGGCGGACGCCTCGAAACGGATATTGAGTTCGCCATCGCCAACCTCGACATCAGGGACGGTGACGGTCAGCGCGGAGAGCGACTTGCGGTCGCGAAACAGCATGACGTCGAGATCGTCGATGACGCGCTGCCCTTCGGCGAAAGCATCGAAGACCCGGTCACCGGGCTTGTGGTCCCGCGCTTCCGCGAAGTAAAACGTGAGGTCGTAGGCGCCGCTGGGGACGGGGTGCGAAATTTCGATGTCACCCTCCCGATAAGTCCGATACAGCTCCGGGTCCTGCGATCCCTTGACGCCGTCCGTACGGCGTCTGGCGCCGCCGGCAACGGATGATTCCACACGATACGTCGTGCCGTCCATGCTGTCGTAATCGCTGCCACCGACATTGATCGCCCAGACGGCATGGTTCGAGGACTCCGGGCCTGCTGCGGGCTCCTGCTCCGGCGCGGAGCAGCCCGGAAGCGCGTGGCCCATCAGCAACACGGCAGCGGCACCGGCGACAATGCGCCGCCCCGTTAACCACGGGCGCCCATCGGGTTCACAATCTGTTATCCGCATGGCAAGGTCTCCTCCTTCGATACTTGTCAGTTCGGGCGACGGTCACGCTCGCCCGGCGTGGCATGACTGGTGATGCCGATACGGAACGCATGTGTTCCGCGTTACAAATGAAGACCAGGCAGCGCGCGCGCATCATGCCGCCTATAATTGCGTCTGGTCTGGAGACCGCCCGAGTCATGCACGACATAGAACTCAGAAAGCCGTTTCGTCCCGACGTCCGGATCGTCGGCAACGAGAAAACCCCTGTCGTCATCATTGACGACCCGATTTCGTCGACGAGCGAGCTTGTCGAATACGCGTGTTCGCAGGCTAGCTTCTATACCAATGGGCGCTTTGCCTACCCCGGTATCCGGGCCCACCTGCCGCCGGAATACGTCGAGGCCCTGGTGCCGGAACTGGTTGACATCATCAGGGAAATCTACGAACCACCGCCATGGTTCGAATTTCAGCTCATCCATCGGCTGTTCTCGCTGATCACCCGGAAGCCGGAGGAACTGATGCCCCTGCAGCGGGTCCCGCACTTCGACAACCATAGCCCCTACTATTTCGCGACCGTGCATTACCTCAATCCGGGCGCCTATGCCGGTACGGGTATGTTCCGGCACCGGCCAACCGGGTACGAGCGAATACCGGAGAACCGCTACCCGTCATACGGCAAGGCTGCCGAAGCGCACATCAAGACGCACGGCCCGCCGGCAGAGAAGTACATCAACGCTTCCGACGATCACTTCGAGTTGATTGCCGAAATCGAATACCGGCCGAATCGACTCATCATGTACCCGGGCAACATTCTGCACTCGGGCCTTATCCACCCCGAGCGGGACATCAGCGGCGACCCGGCAACCGGCCGCCTGACTGCCAACCTGTTTCTGTACTTCTCCGAGCCGCAAAAAAACTAACGACGCCGGCCACATCAGGAACGCACCACCTTGCAGTAGTGATCGATGAAGCGCTGGTGGTCGGGCAGTTGCTTCACGAGATTCTGTACCGAAGCGTGGATACCGGTCAGGAATTTTTCCAGTTCATCGTCATCCATCATGTTGACGATCGGATGATACTGCTCGGGCAACAAGCCCTGTCCCAGCATCACCTGGATCCATGAGTTCTCGCCGAAGAGCTCCGTCGGAATCTTGAACACCCGGCCCGTCTGCTTGAACAGCTCGATTCGATGGGTTAGCGACTCGGGAATGTCCATCGAACGGCACTGGCGCCAGAAGGGCGTGTCGGTTCGTTCGGTGACGTGATAGTGCAGCACGATGAAGTCACGCACATGTTCGATCTCGTAACTCATCTGGTTGTTGAACTCGTCGACGTCGGGCTGGCGAATACCGTCGTATGGAAACATCTGCATCAGTCGTATAATGCTGCGCTGAATAAGGTGAATACTCGTCGACTCAAGCGGTTCGATAAAGCCGGATGACAATCCCATTGCAACGCAGTTCTTGTGCCAGTGCCTGCGGCGCTGGCCCGTCTGAAACTTGATAACCCTCGGTTCGGTGAGCCGCTTGCCCTCGATGTTGTTCAGTAATACATCGATCGCCTCATCGTCGGACCAGTGTTTGCTGCTGAAGACGATGCCGTTGCCGACGCGATGCTGTAGCGGAATCCGCCATTGCCAGCCCGCATCTCGCGCAATTGCCCGCGTATAGGGAATTGGTGACCCGACCGACTCGGTCTGGACGGCGACGGCGCTGTTGGACGGCAACCAGTGCGTCCAGTCCTCGTAACCCGCGTTCAGCGTCTGCTCGATTAGCAGGGCGCGAAACCCGGTGCAGTCAATGAACAGATCACCTTCAATCCGCTGACCGGAGTCGAGTTCGAGCGCGGTAATGTAGCCGCTTTCCGAATCCTGCGCCACACGCCTGATCTTGCCCTCCTGACGAGCGACGCCGTATTCCTCGGCAATCTTGCGCAGGAATTTTGCGTATAGCGAAGCATCGATGTGATACGCGTAATTCAGGTTATGGTGCGGCAGGACTGCAAACCTGTTTTCCTTGGCGGCCAGCCACTCGTTGCAGTATTCGCCAAACTCCCTGCTGATACCAAGCTTCCGGCCCTTCAGCCAGAAATGCTGAAAGCCCGCCGCCCAGCAATCCTGGCCGGTAAAGCCGAACGAGTGGATATAGTCCTTGCCGACATCCCGCCAGTTCTCAAACGAGATGCCCAACTTGAACGTAGCTTGCACCGCAGCCAGGAAGTCCTGCTCCTTGATTTTCAGCAGGTCATGCAGCGTCAGCAATGTCGGAATCGTCGCTTCACCTACACCGACGGTACCGATCTCGTCGGATTCGACGAGCGTGATGTCGAGCGTCTTGCCGAGGAGCTTCGACAGCGAGGCTGCGGCCATCCAGCCGGCCGTGCCGCCTCCGGCGATGATGATCCTGTGAATTTTTCGGTGCTCCAACGTTCTTCTCCTGGCCGGTGTCGCCTGCGCTAGCGATTGAAGCGGTTCAACAAATCCGCGCGCAGCTGCCTGGCCGCCTTTTCATCGAGGGGTGACAAACAGCCTCTGCCGGACTCCGGGATATGCGCGTAGACGGACTGATCCGCCTCGAAAACGTAGTGGTCGAACAAATGCCGGCAGGCCTCCCGTTGTCGGGGCGACAGGTCCCGGAGCGCCAGGATTGCATGCAGCAGCGCCGTAGTCGGCGATCCCATTTCCGGCAGTGACGAAACCCACCAGTAATTGACCAACAGGTTGAACGATGACAGCGATTCCACATGATGCCACCACATGCCGGGTATGAAAATCGCGTCGCCCGGCTCAAGCTCGTGCGTCTGTGCCGACTCCAGTGCTTGTGCGAATTTCGGGAAACGCTCGAGGTCCGGATTGGCGAAGTCCACGACACTGATCGCTTGCCCGGACGGCGTGCGGTCGATCGGGCCGACATAAAGATTCTTTACTTGCTCGGGTGGAAACAGCGTAAAGCGCCTGCGCCCTGCTACGACGCAGGCGATGTTGTCGGGGAAGTCGTAGTGCGCCGAGATCCGTGTCTGGTTGCCCAGCCAGAAACTGACCAGCGCTTCGTCCGTGGGCAGGGCGAGGTCGTTCTGCGCCCTGAAGCCCGGTAGCCACCGGTCGACCGCCGTCGAGCCGACGTAGATCGACTGCGGAGATTCCTGCTGCCGCTGCTCGTCCAGTTTCTGCATGACCTGGCCCAGCGGCGCGGTTCCGCTCCTGAAATTGAACCCGGTGAAATCCTCGTTGTAGAAGAAGCGACCGTCGATGTCGTCGCCGACATAGACCGTCACGGGCTGGTTCGACCAGAAGCCGGATAGGTATTGCGCAGCGGTGGCCAGCGACTGGCTGCATGACTTGGCTGCGGGCCAATCCGCGACCAGCCCCTTCAGGATTAACGGCGAGTCGGACTCGAATACCCGTGGCGGGATCGCCTGTGGCTGGACACCCTCGACCACTTCCACGGCCCGGATTTCCGACATTGCCAACATCAATTACTGCTCGAGCGTCCGGTTCTTGAGGTTGATGAGGGTGCGGATTTTCGTCATCGACGCGAGCGCCATGAATATCGGCATCAGGAAACCCTTTTTGCTGAAGTCCTCCAGCGTATCGCCGGCCAGCTCCTGCAGCTTTTCCTCGTTAATCGAGTGAAAGCCGAGCAGCTGGTTCTTTGAGCCGTCATTCAGCGTGATATCCAGCGTCACCGACTCGATGAGGCCATGCTCTTCCAGTGCGGCACCGAACTGCTTGTTGATTTCGTAGCCCTGGTAAATTGCTTCCAGCAGGTTCGCCGCCTCCTCGAGGAAGGGCGTTCTTCCACCCATAGGCTGGAACAGTCGCTCGCCGTCCTCGGTATTCACACGCGGGTGATCCATGTCGAGCGACATCATGCGCGTCGTGCCGGCTCCGCCGGCCTGTTTTGCCTCCTGGAAACCGATCAGGAAAGGCTGCCGCCGTATCATCGCCGGCACGTAATCCGCGTTCCAGCCGTCTTCGTCGAGAAACAGGTTTTCTTTCTGCTGGAATCCGAACAGCGCCAGCGGAAAGAATTTGTCCTTCTCGTCTCTTTGGAAAAGTATCGGGTAACAGGACTGCAGGTCGCGAAACTCGTGCGGAAACGTCATCGCGTACATCACGTCGTCGCCATACTTCGCCGATCGTTCCGTGATGATCTTGACGTCCTGGTGGTCGACGTTGTTTAGCAGTGCAAGTTTCGTCACAAGTATTCCCTGGTTGTCAGGCAGCACCGCGGCCTGAAATCATCGCCCGCGCAAGCTCGCGATTCGTCGGAAGGAGCCCCAGCATCCGGCGCGCTTTGTCGCCATTCGCCCGCAGCAGGTCACTGACACGGGCTTTCTCCCGTTCGTCGCTCGTCGCGCGGCCGTCCTGCAGCGCCGGTTTGAACCCCATGCCGTAAAGAACGTACTGATAGCTCGCAGATGGAAACAATTCGTCCACTCTCGGCGCATCGTCGTGCCACGGTGGCTGTTGCTGCCAAAGTATCAGTTTATCGCTGAGCTCCTCCGGGCAGGTCTCCGGACGGCGACAGTCCCGCCAGTACTCGCTGTCGTCTCTCTCGCTCAGTACATAGTGCAGCTTCAGGAACTCGATGACGCGCTCCCAATGATAGTGCATCCTGGCATTGAAGCGCTTCGCGACGACGGCCATTATCTCGCGATTGGCCGGCAACTGCTCACTGATGATCGACGCTCCCTGCTCGATCAGCGCCAGCGCTGACGCCTCCAACGGCTCGATGAAGCCGCCGGATAGACCCACTGCAACACAATTTCGCACCCAGAACTCCCGTCGGTATCCGGGCACAAACGGAATCGACCGATAAACGAGATCGTCCAGTGGGACGCCGGCCGATGTTCGTGTGACGTACTCCCGAATGCACGCCATTGCTTGTGATTCATCTGCGTGTGCCGTCGAATAGACATGCCCGATACCGCGCCGGCTCTGCAGACCGATGTCCCAGATCCAGCCGGAGGCCACGGCGGTCGCGCGAGTCACCGACGCGATCGGGTCCCCAGCGTTGGCGTACGGCACCTGAACCGCGATTGCCGCGTCATTGAACAGGTACTTTTTCATCGAGACTACGTCGACGCCGAAATGCTGGCCAATCAGAAGGCTGCGTTGACCGCTGCAGTCGACGAACAGGTCACCCGCAACACTCTCCCCGGATGCGAGCAGGACAGCGGCCACGTCTCCGTCGTCCCGGGACTCGAAGCCCTCGACATTGCCGGAGACGTAATCGACGCCGAGGTTCTTGACCACGTGAGCGTGCAGCAGCGCCGCGAATTTTCCGGCATCGAAATGGTATCCGTAGTTGACATTGTACGCGTACTCCGGCGTCGCCACCTGCTTCGGCGCCAGGCCGGCGGCGATTACGGCGGCTTGCGGGCTCACGAAATCGGCGAATGAAATCCGCCCGTGCTGTTCGAGCCAGTAGTTTGCGAGCTTCAGGCTCGCGTACTCGGCTGGAAAGCTGAACGGGTGGTAGTACCGTTGTTCCTGGTCGCCATCCGACCACGCGATGAACTCGGTCCCCTGTTTGAAGCTTGCGTCGCATTCACGCACCAGGTCGGCTTCCGCTATGCCGATCTTTTGCAGCGTCGCGCGCATCGACGGCCACGTTCCCTCACCGACTCCGATCGTCGGAATATCCGGTGATTCGATCAGGACGATGTCGAGCTCGCGGCTGCCCGGACCCCTGTGGCTGGCGGCGAGCAGCCCTGCAGTGATCCACCCCGCGGTTCCGCCACCGATGATGACGACTTTGCCAACCTGAGCCTGCATTCGCGTATTCCCCTTGGATCTCAAGGTAGATCAAGCATGCAATGGATGCAATTGGCGACTGTGGTCGTTCCGGGCAAAAAAAAGCTGCCCCGCAGGGGCAGCTCTTTTCACGGCACAGGGAGTTAGTATTTGTACCGGACACCGATGTTGTAACGCGTTCCAAGTTGTGTCGCGAACAGTGTCTGCAACTCCGTCCTGCCGTACACGTGCGTTACTTCGTCAGTCAGGTTGATAATGTCCATGAAGATCTGGAAGTTATCGTTGTACCAGTAGCTCGCACTCAGATCGAGTTGCTCGTATTCGTCGACGTAGGTCGGCGGAATGGCACCGACGTTGTTCTGGCCGGTACCCGCGAGGAACGCATCACGCCAGTTCCAGGCAAGTCGAATAGAGATGTTGTTCTTGTCGTAGTAGGCGACGAGGTTGGCACTGTCACTCAAACCGCTGATGACAAACTGCGACTGCAGGCTGAGATTATCGTAGCCGACATCGGCATCGACGAAAGTTGCGTTTGCTATGACGCCAAAGCCCGTGTCTCCGAAGTTATGCTGCACCACGAGTTCCCAGCCATCCACCTCGGCTTTCTCGATATTTACCGGAATGGTCAGCTCGAACGGCGACGCCGGGTCGCGGCCAGCAACGCCGGTGATGGTTCCAGCTACCGCATCGACACCCTGTTCGTTCGGCAGGTTATCCAGTATCCATGAATAAATGACGCCGCCATCGGTCGAGCCGGTCGCCTGTTCGGCCTGTTCGGCCAGCGGTCCGAATGCCGGGTGCGGCAGGTCGAACGGCGTTTCGGTGACCTGGCCGTTACCGATGAAGTTCTTGACGTCCTTCTGGAAATAGCCGACCGCCGCGTAGTTGTTCTCGCCGTAGTACCACTCAAGCGAGAGGTCGATATTGTCGGATTCAAAAGGCTTGAGGTTCGGGTTGCCACGTGCGCCCAGGCCGCCGTTTACACGGACCGGCTGGTCGAGCGTCAATCCGCCTTGGATGCGATCGTAGTTGGGGCGCGTCAGCGTCTTGCTCATCGAGAACCGCGCGACGACGGAATCCGTCAGATCAATACCGAAATCGAAGTTCGGCAGCACAAAATCGTAGTTGCCGGTTCCGGTCGTAAACGTCGAACCGTCCTGTGCGAGCGCCAACTCGTTTCCGGCCGTCCAGATCAGCGTCGTAAAGCTCGGCGCCAGTGCATCGGACGTGACATCCGTCTCTTCGTAGCGCAGGCCGAGGCGCAGGTCGACCGGCTTCTCCCACCACTCGGTCGCCATGTTCATCTGCACGTACAGTGCGATCGATTCTTCTTCCGTTCGCCGGTCCTGCAGCAGCATGTCGCTGGGACACAGCGCCGTGCCGCACGGGCCCAGATCGCCGCTGCCCGGTACAAACAGCGATGCATCGCCCGAGGCAATCAATTGCTCGGTCCGATCGATCAACGCGTTGATGTCGTAAGTAAAGAAGTCCATCTGACGGCGTGGATCCGAACCACCGGAAATCTGGTCAAACGCGCCGGAGGCGTTGGCCGGCGTCATAAGATCGGCGATGGCGCCAGGCTGTGTCACGCCGCCCCAGGCATCGCGCTGGATATTCGAGAACGTGTTGCGGTTGTCTATATTGGTCAGCTGAACACCGAAATCGATGCTCTCGATGAAGCCGCTGTCGAAGCCGTAGTTACCGCTCAGCTCTAGCTGATCGATATCCATTTTCGAGAAATCTTCTATGAACACACTGCCGGTCACAATCATGTCGTCCGGCGACAGCGGATTCGAAAGCCCAAGCTCGAGAACCGGGAACGCCCCGTTGAAGTAACCACTCGTCCGGTCGCGCGTGAACGCGGAAATCGCGAGCAGCGAGCTGCTGCCATTTGGGTTATTCGGCGCGTTTTCGGCCGTCGAGTTGTGATAGTCGAGCTCAAGGGACAGATTGTCGCTAACGTCCCAAAGCAGATTCAGTCCGACCGAGTTAAGTTCGTTCTTGAAGGCGTCGCGGCCTGCGCCCATGGCGAAGTCCGCGCCACTGGAGTTTTCCGTGTACTCCAGCGCCGATGCGTTCGGCCCGTCGGTCCATACTGATTCCTGGCCACCGAAGTTGAACCACGACGAATAGTTATTGTAGACGCGGTCGAGCTCTAACTCGGCGTAGGTGTAGTCGAGCGTTCCCGTCACCGTCTCGATCGGCCGGTACTGCAGCGTCAGCTGACCGTTCATCCGTACCCGGTCGTAATCCGCGAGTTCATAGCCGATGGTCTGCGGCACCGAATAGATTTCATCAGGACCCGTGGGGCGGTTCTGCTGGTTTGCATCGAACGGGATACCGCCCCAGTCCTGGTTGGCGCCGCCGCCGCCCCAACTGGACGTGTCGCCGGTGAACGATCGCCAGCCGCCGACGCTTGCCGTCGCACCGCCGCTCTTGCGCTCCTGGCGCACGGCCGTTAGCGCGACGCCAATTGTGTCGTCAGCAAAGGTATTCGAGAACAGGCCCGAGATTTCCGGGGTGAACCTGTCATCCCTGAGGTCGGTTCTGGAACGGTCGAGCAGGCCACTCGCGGCGACCGTTGTGTTCAGGCCTGGCGCGTCCAGCGGCCGGGACGTCCTCACGTTGATAGTCGAGCCGATGCCGCCGGTGGGAACGTCCGCTTTGCCGCTCTTGTAGACCTCGACCGCCGAAACGCCCTCAGAAGCGATGTTGCCGAAGTCAAACGAGCGGCCCAGACCGCTGGCCGTCGGCATCTGGCGGCCGTTCAACAGCACCATGTTGAAATCCGGCCCGAAGCCGCGCACGGTAACCCGCGCGCCTTCACCGCGCTCGCGGTCGATCGAAACACCCGTGATGCGCTGCAGCGATTCCGCGAGGTTCGAATCCGGGAAGTTGCCGATATCCTCAGCGCTGATGGCGTCGACGACGCCCTTGGCACCACGTTTCAGGTCCATAGAGGCCTTGAGGCTGCCGCGAATGCCGATCGTTACGACCTCCTCGATCACCTCGCCCTGCTGTGCCTGGACAGGCGCGACCGCCGTTGCTGCCAGCGCGAGCGCAACGCCCGCAGCCAGCGGTGTCTTGGTAAAAGATGGGTTACCCATTAGTGTGCCCCCCCGGGGTCAAATTTGAATACAGCCGAAATCCAGCCGAATTTCTTGTCGTTGATCGTTGAAATGCATTGCAGGCCAAACCAACAGGATAGTGATCGTGAAATTAGTAACAAAAGCTGACAGCGCTGTCAACAATGAATACAATCGCTGTTCAGCATTTGGCGCAGCTGCGCCCGGGACCTTCTGCAAAGTGACACCTGCGAGTATTGAAACATCCCGAATCCGCGCTGCCTTGGAGGGCAGGGTTTCCGGCTGCCTGCTCGGCAAGCCGGTCGTGGT
>CAYVLL010000046.1:0-2874 GCA_964452235.1 uncultured Woeseiaceae bacterium | reverse complement strand
GGCCGATGTCGCTCGCGCCTGGCTGCGGCGGCTGCCCGGCGGCGCCACCTGGACCGCCGAGCGCGCCGCTTACCGCACGCTCATGGAGCGCATGAACGATGAGTTCGTCAATGGTGTCGATGCGGGATTCGACCTGGACGAATGCTCGGACCTCGCACTCGTTGCCTGTGCACTGTGTGCGGCCGAAGGCGACTTTGGCGCCGCGATCGGGGACGCGGTGGCCGCGGGGTGGGACAAGGACTGCAACGGAGCGACGGTAGGCGGTCTTTTCGGCCTGACCGGATCGCCGATTCCCGATGCCTGGACCCGGCCATGGGGCGGGCGAATTGGCACAGGCACTGCGGGCCTCGGCGAAGTTCGCCCGGACGACGTCGTCGAACGAACGGCGACCACTGCACGATCAATATAACGTGAAAAACAGGCGCACGACGAACGATGCGCCGGGGAGAGAAATTTGTGGCAATCAAGACTTTGGCACCGCTACCTGTGCTGGCGGCCGTCTCGCTGACGATGTTCGCGGCGGCATCGTCGGCCGGCGACACCCATGCCGAGGGACGGTCGAGGTATTACGCACCGATGGCCACCGAAGCGCCGACGATCGACGGTATTGCAGGCGACGCCGCATGGGCTGACGCCGAATGGCGCGACCTTTCAGAGCGCTGGCTCGGCCCTGAATATTCGGCCAGCGACTTCGCGGGCCGCTACAAGGTGACCTGGAATGCGGACAGGATTTACATCCTTTTCGAGTTTGTCGACGACGTACTTATCGACACCCACCGCGATCCTCTCGTGCAGTACTGGGACGACGATTGCCTGGAGATCTTCCTCGACGAGGATTACTCGGGCGGCGATCACCAATACAACCACAATGCGTTTGCCTATCACATATCGCTCGACAACCAGGCGATCGATATTGGCACCAACAGGCAGCCGCAAAGTTACAACCACCACGTCACGAGCAACTGGAAACAGCACAGCGACAATATCGTCTGGGAGGTCGCCATCGACGTGTATACCGACGACTATGTGGACGGGGCAGATAACAACGAGAAGCTTGTGTTGTCGCAAGGAAAGATCATGGGCCTGATGATCGCCTATTGCGACAATGACGGCAGCGAACTCCGGGAAAACTTTATCGGCTCGGAGACGGTCCCGTACGGACCCAAGGATCATGGCTGGATCGATGCGGGCCTGTTCGGCGAACTACATCTGGTCGAGGCGTCGTTGAGTCATGGCGACCAAGAGCATTAACGTGAAAACTGCCGCTGCAACTTCCGTAAGCGGCGAGTTCATCAGCATCGATGGCCAGCGTTTTTACGCTATCCGCAATGTTGACAAGATTCCATCGTTCCTCGTCAGCATTGTCAGTGACGCCGATCACTGGTTGTTCGTTTCGTCCACCGGCGGCCTCACGGCTGGACGGGTATCGCCGGATACCGCGCTATTTCCGTATGTAACGGTCGACAAGATCCACGACAGCTACCTGCACACGGGCTGCAGAACGGTGTTCCGCATCGACGTCGGCAACGGCCACCAATTGTGGGAACCGTTTAACCGGGAACACAACCCGCGCTATGCCGTCAACCGGCACCTATACAAGAGCCTGCTCGGCAACAAGCTTTGCTTCGAAGAGGTCAATCATGACCTGCAGCTGGCGTTTCGATACACGTGGGTAACCAGCAACGAATTCGGATTCGTCCGGCAGGGCGAACTCGAGAACCTTGCCGACCGGACCGTACGGGTCGACATGGTCGACGGGCTGCAGAACATCCTTCCGGCAGGTACCCCGCGTTTTGCACAGACCAACACGAGCAACCTCGTCGACGCGTACAAATGGACGGAGCTGGATGAGCCGAGCGGCCTGGCGTTTTTCGCGCTGTATTCCGGCATTAGCGATCGTGCCGAGCCGAGCGAGTCGCTGAAGGCGAACACAGTCTTCAGTCTCGGGCTCGGAGAGCCCCGCATCCTGCTGTCCAACAGGCAGCTGGAAGCGTTTCGCAACGGTGTACCCGTGCAACAGGAAGTCCACAAGCGCGGGATCCGCGGCGCGTACTTCGTGAATGCAGCCTTCACGCTTCCGCCGAGGGAACCACAGGCGCCGAGGGCGTCACGCCACTGGCAGCTCGTCGCCGACATCGAGCAAAGCCAGAGCGACATCGTGCGCTTGCGTCAGCAACTGGCGGAACCGGAAAACGTCGCCCGGCAGATCAGCGTGTCGGTCGACGAAGGCTCGGACAAACTCGCGCGCATCATGGCCAGCGCGGACGGATTCCAGGCACTCGCCGAAGAGACCGTCGCTGTTCGCCACTACGCGAATGTCCTGTTCAACGTGTTGCGCGGCGGCATTTTCGACGACCAGTACAACGTATCCTCGTGGGACTTTTTCTGCACGATCGGGCAGTTCAACCGGGACGTACAGGAACGCAACCGGGAACTGCTGCGGAGCCAGCCCGACACCGTGACGTTTGTCGAACTGCTGTCGGCCGTCAGGCAGCAGAAAGATCCGCAGCTTGAACGCCTCTGCCGCGAATACCTGCCGATCCGTTTCGGGAGGCGTCATGGCGATCCCAGCCGCCCATGGAACCATTTCACGATCAGGTTGCAGGACGTTGCCGGCAACCGGCTGCTGTCCTACGAGGGCAACTGGCGCGATATCTTCCAGAACTGGGAGGCGCTGGCGCTCAGCTATCCCGAGTTCATCGAAAACATCATCGCCAAGTTCGTCAATGCTTCGACGGTGGACGGGTACAACCCTTATCGGATCACGAAGGACGGCATTGACTGGGAGGTTGAGGAACCGGACAACCCGTGGAGCTACATCGGGTATTGGGGCGACCACCAGATCATCTACCTGCAGAAGCTGCTGGAACTGTC
>CAYVLL010000045.1:0-13992 GCA_964452235.1 uncultured Woeseiaceae bacterium | reverse complement strand
ACCAGTAATGCATTTTCCAGGGCGGTGCCGAATCGTTCGAGGCGACCCGGTCGGGAGCGACCCGGTCCGGCGCGACCCGGTCGGGCGCGACCCGGAGGATCGGTGAGTTCCCCAGCCGTCGATGGCGGCAAATCGCCGATCACGGAGCGGCAGCCGGCTGTCCGGTTTCGTCGCTTTCTCGGTAGGCGTCGATGTGCTGCAGGATTTCCTCAAGCAGGTCCATCGAAAACAGGCCCGCTTGTGCCATGGCGCGATTGTTGTCGTTCATGAGGCGCTGGAGCTTCTCTTGCTCACCCGGCTTCGGTGCCACCGGCTCGATGCCGGAGCGAACCAGTGCATCGAGGGCATTGGCGGCATCCTGCTGGTTTGCTCGGTCCCACTTCGCGTACATTCCGGACATCACGTCGCGCACGACAGCCTGATCGGAGGGCTCGAGGCGCCCGAAAGCCCGCGCATCGATTGCCAGCAGCCCCATCGAATAAACAATGGGCATGGTAGTCAGGTACTTCACCTTGGTATGCCATTGCAGCACCAGCGCGCCCGCCGGCGACATCACCACGATATCGATCAATCCGGTCTGCAAACCCGTCAGGACGTCGGTCAAGGGGAGCGTGACCGGCGAGAGTTGCAGTGCCCGCATCGCTTCGTAGCTGATCAGGTCACCTTCCGGTACCCAGACTTTTCGTCCCAACAAGTCGTCGTGGCTGCGAACCGGGGAATTTGACAACACGATCGCGAATCCGCCGCTGGCAAACCCGAAACTGACAAAACCAGCCTCTTCGAGACCTTCTGCAAGTTTCGGATCTACTCTTTCGCGCACATAGTTGACTTCCTCTTCGGAAGCGAAAAGGAACGGCAACCCATAAATATTGAGATCCGCATACTCCTGTTGCAAATCGGTCGGCGTGAAGGCGCCGCCGTGCAACTGGCCGATCCTGATCCTGCGCAGAACCCTGTCGGGGCTCCCCTGTACGCCACCCGAGTAAAGTCGGAAAACCACACGGCCATCGGTGCGCTCACGAATCTCGGCTACGCCGGCGCGCATATCCTTCATCCATGCTGTATTTTCGGGCAGCACTGTCGCGACCTTGAGGTCGATGGCATGCCCGGGGGTCGCGACGGCCACTGCCAGTATCGCAGCCGCCAGGTACATTAGAAATCGCATCGGTTCTCCTGTCTCAGAAATATTCGTCAGCGGTCGCCAGCATTGCAGCGGCATCGCGTTGCGCGAGCACATTGGTCAGGGTGTAACCCGGCACCTGCGGCTCGGCCGCGAGAACCTCATTGAGGAGGCGATCGTGCAACTCGCGTTCATAAAGCATACGCGCATAGCCTCGTGCATACTCGACTTTGACGGCGAGATCATGTCCCGCGGTCAACTCGATTGCGCGCTCGAAATAGACTTTGCCCTGTTCCGGGTCACCACCGAGGGACGGCGGCCTCAGTGTTGTGAGCACGCCGAGAAAAGCATAAGCGGAACCCCGCCTGTCTCCGCCGCCGATTTCGAGGTAGCGTTCGAGCAGTGCTTCCATTTGCGGCAGCTCGGCCAGGGCATTCCAGTCGTCGCTGTGGGCGCGAATCCAGGCCAGCGACGACACGGCGTAACTGTATACGAGGTCGGCGTGTCGCGGCCCGAGGCCGGTCAGCGACGTCTCGAACTGTTCGAAGTTCATGTCCTGCCAGCCGCAGGATTGACGAAAACCCTCGCAAATGGCGCGACTGCCATAGAGTCGGGCACGTTCGGTCAGGCGTGCGGCGCGCTCGGGTTCGTCGGCGAAAATACTGCCATAGGCGGCATAAAGATTGGCGGCCGCAGCCAGCAATTCAGGATCGTCCGGATTGCCCTCCAGGAAGCTGTCGAGCAACAAGAGGTAGGCAGGTGCACCATCGCGTACGGTTTGCGGGTCGTTCTGATTCAGTACCGCCATGGAAAGGTTATCAGCCAGGCCGCTGGCCGCTGACGACATCAGGGACGCACAGCCCGTGGTCAATGTCAGTGCGCACAGAAGCGTTGCCAGCGAGGACTTCCAGCGGCGGGTCTCGCCTGCTGCTCTGTGGAACTGACCTTCGTCTGTCAGGGAGGGCGGGATGCTGACCGGGGCTTTCATGCGTCGACAGACCAGCCTGCGCGCCATTGGTTCAGGTTTCAGCACATTTCCGGCCTGGTTAGCTCAGGACCTTCAGCGGTTCGGTCGGGCGCAGCGAAACCCTGCGTTAACCGAGAGCCGTGCAGTAATCGGGGAACAAGTGCCGCAGGATCGACGGCCCGGAAAACCGTCAGATCTTTTCCTTGATCCGCGCCGATTTCCCGGTGCGCTCGCGAAGATAGTAGAGCTTCGCGCGCCGAACATCGCCGCGTCGCTTGACTTCGATTGCGCTCACCGATGGACTGTAGGTCTGGAATACACGCTCAACTCCTTCACCGTGCGAGATCTTTCGCACCGTGAACGACGAATTCAGCCCACGATTTCGCTTCGCAATTACGATTCCTTCGAATGCTTGCAGGCGGTCACGCTCACCTTCGGATACCTTCACTTGCACAACAACGGTATCACCGGGCGCAAACTCCGGAACTTCCTTGCTCATCTGTTCTTGTTCTAACGCATCAATTACTTTGCTCATCATTCCTTACCTGCCAGTTCAATCACTGGTTCATTAATCCTTTTCATCGATCCTTGTGGCCAACTGCCGTGTGCCCGACGGACTGGTTGGTATCCGCCAGGTACTCCTGCAGCAAGCGCCTCTGTTCATCGTCAAGCAACGCCTGTCGAACCAGGTCAGGGCGTCGCGTATAACTGCGTCCGATTGCCTGTTTGCGGCGCCACCTTGCAATTCTTGCATGATCACCGGACAACAATACGTCCGGAACGTGCTGTCCCCCGATGACCTCCGGCCGAGTGTAGTGCGGGTGATCCAGCAGTCCGTCAGAAAACGAATCCTGTTCGGCCGATGTTTCATCGCCAAGCACACCCGGCAGCAAGCGGGCAACCGCGTCGATCACTGCCATCGCGGCAATTTCTCCGCCGCTCAACACGAAATCGCCGAGCGACAACTCCTCATCGACTTCGCGCTCGATCAAACGCTCATCGATTCCTTCGTAGCGTCCGGCCAGCAACACCAGCCCCGGCAGGGCTGCAAAATGCCGGGCCGTCGCCTGGTCGAACCGCCGGCCCTGCGGCGACAAACACACCACCGGGCTGCCCTCCGGCATCACCGCTCTTGACGCGTGGATGGCGGCTGCCAACGGGGCGTACTTCATGACCATCCCGGGGCCGCCCCCGTAAGGCCTGTCGTCAACGGTGCGGTGCACATCGTCCGCGTAATCTCGCGGATTCAGGTATTGCAGCCGCAAAAGCCCTGCGTCGACAGCACGGCCGACCACGCCGTGCCGGGCGACTGCATTTACCATATCCGGGAAGAGACTGATTACCGCCATCTGCATCAGATCAGTCCCATTCCCAGTCCACATCGATCACGCGCGCGGCGAGATCGACCTTCAAAACGTAGCGATCCGGCACGAACGGGATCAGCACCTCCCGCGCCGGCGCGTCACCTGCCTCGCCAGCCATGTGCACAACCATAACGTCGTGTGCACCGGTTGCCAGCATGTAAGCCACCGTCCCCAAACGTTGACCGGATCTGTGCCGGACTTCAAGGCCGACCAGATCCGCCCAGTAAAAACGGCCCGCTTCCGCTTCCGGCAGTTCCGCCCGCGGCACCGCTACGTCGGCGCCAATATAACGGGCCGCTGCATCACGATCGTTGATACCCGCCAACCGCGCGATCACGGACTTGCCCTGCGCGCGGCCATCCTCGACCGCCATCGGCAGCCATTCCGTATCGACTCGCAGCAACCAACTCTTATACGCGAGCAATGCCTCGCGCGGCTCGGTATAGGAGTAGAGCCGCAGCCAGCCTTTCACACCGTAAAGGCCGCTTATCCGTCCCAGCACGACCGGCGACGATTGCTGCGTTGCCGTGTTATTGGTCTGTGCCAAGCGCCTGCATTCGATTCGACAAGTCGTAACCGGGGGCCGCAACCCACAGTCAGAATTCAGTTCGCCGCGGCTGCCTTGCGCGAAACTTTCAGCAATGCAGCAACCCGCTCGGACGGCTGGGCACCGCGCTCGATCCAGTAATCGACGCGGGGCAGGTCGATGCGGAGATTCTCCTCGTGCGCTTTTCCAAGGGGATTGAAGTAGCCAAGGCGCTCTATGTAACGACCGTCACGCCGATTGCGACTGTCGGAGACGACCAGGTGATAAAAAGGACTCTTCTTCGCACCAGCGCGCGAAAGACGGATACTGACCATTGCTATACCGTGTAGGGTTGCGACAGGCGGGCACAACAGCGTGCGGGTACCTGCCCGAGTAAGCGGCGCATTTTACTGATTTTCCGACAAAAGTGAAGCGATGTTGCGGTGCATCCCGGAGCCGCCATGAGCGGCCGGCAGGCTCGCCTGAATTGGTCCGTTAGCGTGTTAATCCTGTTAATTCAGTGACCTGGAGGCAGTTCTCAAGCGCGCCGGCAGACCAAGGACCCGGCGCGGCTGATGTGCTCAGCGAAATTCGGTCGGTGGCCGGCCGCCCTGCAGGCCGCGCAGCATCCCTTTCATGCCGCCACGCGACATTTTTTTCATCATTTTTTCCATCTGCAAATGCTGCTTGAGGAGGCGATTGACGTCCTGAATCTGGCGCCCGCTGCCGCTGGCAATGCGCTTCTTGCGTGAACCATTGATGGTCTTGGGGAATCGCCGTTCCCCCGGCGTCATCGAATTGATAATGGCGATCTGATAGCGCAGTTGTTGTTCGTTGGCGGAATCCTTCAGCGCCGCAGTATTTACATTGCCCGGCAACGGAAGCTTCTCCAGCATCGCTCCGATGCCTCCCATATTCAGCATTTGCTCCAGTTGATCGCGCAAATCGGTGAGATCGAAGCTCTTACCCTTTTTCAGCTTTTTCGCCAGGCGCTCGGTCTGGTCACGGTTGACCTTGCCTTCGATTTCCTCGACCAGCGACAGCACGTCGCCCATGCCGAGAATCCGCGACGCCATGCGATCCGGATGAAAAACCTCCAAAGCATCCGATTTTTCGCCGACCCCGAGGAAGCGGATCGGTTTGCCGGTGACCTCACTGACCGACAGCGCTACACCGCCCTTCGCGTCACCATCGGCCTTGGTCAGGATCACACCCGTCAAGGGCAAGCGTTCGGCGAACACGCGCGCTGAATTAACGGCGTCCTGGCCGGCCATGCTGTCGATTACAAAGAGCGTTTCGTGCGGCGATGCAGCGGCGTGCACCCTGGCCGCTTCGTCCATCATGTCGCCATCCACATGCAAGCGACCCGCGGTATCGACAATCACTATGTCAGCATGTCGGCGCCGGCTGTCATCCAGCGCGCGAACAATGATCGCTTCCGGTTTTTCATCTGCTGATGCGGCGCTGAACATCACACCGATTTCATCGGCGAGCCGTTCGAGCTGCAGCATCGCTGCCGGGCGGTGTACATCCACGCTTACCAGCATCACCCGCTTGCGTTCCTTTTCGTTCAGTCTGCGGGCGAGCTTGGCTGCTGTTGTCGTCTTGCCGGCGCCCTGCAAGCCGGCAAGAAAAATGACGACGGGCGGTTGCGCGCGAAGGTCGAGCGGCATGGTACTTCGGCCGAGAATCGCCACCAGTTCGCGATGAATTATTTTGATCAGTGCCTGGCCGGGTGTCAGGCTCTTGCCGACTTCCTCACCAATTGCACTGGCGCGAATTCGCTCGATGAACGTTTTGACAACCGGCAACGCAACATCCGCTTCCAGCAAGGCAAGGCGCACTTGCCGCAACGTGTCGCCTATATTCTCCTCGGTGAGCCTGCCTTTACCGGTCAGGCTACGAACCGCCTGGGACAGGCGATCCGACAGATTTTCAAACATGGGCTCTGCCTCGCATCAGGGTATGGTCACACCAGGGTCGCACTCGCTATTCGACCAGCAACGATAGTGTAACCAGAACGCGGTCGGCAATCTTCCGCGAGCGAGGCTTTTTTGGCCCTAAGCAAACGTCAGACGTTGATTATGGTGCCGCGCTCGAGCATGCGCACCTTGCGGTACGGTAAGGCGTCAGTAACCTGGCGGAGGATGCGCTTCTCCTCTCCGGGCTTCATGCCAGTGAGCCAGATATCCGGATCATGTTGCAGCCGTTCGAGATCGTCGACCAGGGTGCGGGGACAATAGTGGCCGGCCGTTGCTGCCAGCGATGCAAGTTCGTCGGGAAATGATACCTCGATTACCAATACTTTTAGATCCTTGCAGGCATTGAGCGCCGGCCACAGGGTTCTGTTCGTCTTGGTATCGCCACTCACAGCAAAAGCGCCGCGTGAGTTCTGGATCGTATAACCAACTGACGGAACACTGTGTGTCACTTCAACGGCGTGAAAGGATCGATGACCGATTGTTATGGTCGTGCCGGGATTACATTCCACGTATCGCAACATGGGCTTTCTTTCACTCGGCAACGTGGCGAAATCCGGCCAGATGACCCAGTTAAAGATGTGTGTCCGGATGGCTTCGATTGTTTCGCGTCGCCCGTACACTGTAACCGGTACGTCCACATCCTCCGTGAAGATACTGTCGATCAGCATTGGCAAACCGGCAATATGGTCGAGGTGCGAGTGCGTCAGGAATACATGGCGGATGGAGTGCAATTGCTCCAGCTCGAGTTCGCCGATTCCGGTGCCCGCATCCAGCAGGACATCGTCATCGATGAGCATCGCGGAAGTTCGGGCTCCAGCACCTATGCCGCCGCTGCAGCCCAATATTGTTATGCGCATAACGCTACTGCCTTCGCATTGTCGCGGTCCATGCCCCGCCCTGCTGCGCGCAGGCCATGCGAATGCTCTCTGATGTACATCGACGCCATCAGGTGGAATGTTCGGACCAGGGTTCTATTGAACAGCACCGTATGGGATGATTCGCTCAGCGAAAAATTAGGGCATAGGCGACCGGGATTCTGTGTTTCAAATCACAATTCTTTTCTTGTACATAATTGCAGCCGCGCTACTGGCCATGTCCCGCTTGCCCCGTTTTGCCGCGCGGGTCAGAACACTGGTAACGGCAGGGCTCATGAGCGGTCTGTCGGGCCTGGTATTGCACAGCCTGGTTCTGCGCTTCGAGATATTGACACCGACCGGTTTGACCCTTTCGCTCGGCAATGCGGCATCCTTTATCGGCTTGCAACTCGCACTGACTGCCCTGGTTACGGCTTATAACGGTTCACTTCGCGGGCTGGCATCCGGCCTGCTGTTCCTTGCCGGCCTGGCTGCCATGGCGACCGGGCTGCCAACCGTATCGCCGACCGGCATCGTCATGACCTGGCAGTTGCAAGCACATATCCTGATCTCGCTGTTTGCCTACGGATTGCTGACGATCGGCGCAATTGTCGCGGTTTTCGCCCTTGTTCAGGATCAACGTCTGCGCACGCGCCGGATATCCTCATGGAGTGCGCTTTTTGCTCCCCTCGAAACCAATGAGACCCTGCTATACGGCATCGCTGCGACGGGTTTTTTCGCGCTCTTGCTTGCGGTATTTTCGGGTTTCCTGTTCGTGGACGACCTGTTCGCGCAGCATCTGATTCATAAAACCTCGTTGTCTCTGCTGGCGTTGGTATTGTTCGGCATATTGCTGGTCGGGCGTTGGATCGCCGGATGGCGCGGTCGAAACGCCGTTTACCTCTACCTGTGGGGCTTTGCCATCCTCGGCCTGGCGTATTTCGGCAGTCGTTTCGTTCTCGAGCAGATTCTCGGCCGCAGCTGGGGGTGAGCCGGCCTCCCCCGGCGTCCCGCAGCGCTTTCGGCCGCTCTTTCCTGTACCGCAAGCGGGTCACTTTTCTTGACAGCGTGCGCCGGTCTTGCTGAACTGCAAGAGGCTACTTGGCTCCGAGGGAATTTTTTAATTGGGCGCAGACGTTCCGCTAGCTACTCTGCTCGGGTTGCTGGTCGTGTTGCTGATCCTGTCCGCGTTCTTTTCGGGCTCGGAAACGGCGCTGATGAGCCTCAACCGGTACCGCCTGCGACACAAGTCTCGCCAGGGCCACAAGGGTGCGAAGCGAGCCGAAAAACTGCTGCAAAGACCGGATCGTCTCATCGGTCTGATTCTGCTCGGCAACAACCTGGTCAATTTCTCGGCGGCATCGCTGGTAGCCGTTATCGCGCTCCAGCTGGGTGGTGAGCCTGCTGTCGCCCTTGGCACGCTGCTGCTGACACTGGTCGTACTGATATTTGCCGAGACGGCCCCGAAAACCCTGGCAGCCATGCGGCCGGAACCAATGGCGTATTTTGCGTCCTTTGTTTACTACCCGTTGCTCAAGATCATGTACCCGTTCGTATGGGCCATAAATGTTGCCGCGAACGGTGTGCTCTACCTGCTTGGTGTTCGCCAGCCGGATGCAGAAGGATACGCACTGACACGCGAGGAATTGCGTACGGTCGTGTTCGAGGCTGGCGCACGAATATCGCGACGCTATCGCCGCATGCTTCTCAGTATCCTCGACCTGGAAAAGGTTTCCGTTGATGACGTAATGGTGCCGCACAACGAGATTGTTGGCATCGACCTGGATGACAGTATGGAGGATATTGTTACGGTAATAAGGCAGTCCAGTCACACGCGATTGCCGGTGTATCGGGACACTATCGATGATGTTGTCGGCATACTGCATCTTCGTCGACTTGCCATTTTTGCGGTCGATGACACGTTCAGCAAGGAAGTGCTGCAAGACATGCTGGATGAACCGTATTTTGTGCCGGAAGGAACACCTTTAAGCACGCAGTTGATGCAATTCCAGAAAAGTCAGCAGCGATTCGCCCTGGTCGTTGACGAGTACGGCGATATCCAGGGCGTTGTGACACTCGAGGACATTCTCGAGGAAATCGTTGGTGAGTTTACCGATACGCCCGGCAGCGACGACAACGAAATGGTAAAGGAAACGGACAACACCTGGCTTGTCCGCGGCACTGCGAACATTCGCGAGATGAACAGGGTCATGAACTGGAGCCTGCCGACTGACGGGCCCAAAACCCTGAATGGACTGATTCTCGAGTACCTTGAAACCATTCCTGAGCCCGGAACGTCATTGACTATCGATGGCTATCTGATCCAAATAGTCGAAGCCGCCGGGAACCGGGTCCGCAGCGCGAGAATTCGCGCGGTGCAACAGCCGGAACGCCCGGCTGCGGGCCACGTCTAACCAAACACCTCAGCCAGCGCATCTCCGATCCGGCTGACACCCACGACCTTGATATCTGCCGGCGCGTTTTTCGGTACGTTTGCAGCCGGAACAATGGCGCGACGGAATCCCTGCTTGGCAGCCTCAGCGATACGCTCCGTACCAAATCGTACCGGTCGTACTTCGCCAGCCAGTCCGATCTCGCCGAAACTCATCAGCCGGTCGCCGCAAGGACGATCGCGCAGGCTCGACACGATTGCCAGCAACACGGGAAGATCGGGTGACGTCTCCGCGATGCGCAGCCCGCCGACGACATTGACGAAAACATCTTCGCCGGATACCGATATGCCGCCGTGGCGCTGCAACACAGCAAGTATCAGCGACAAGCGGTTGGCGTCGAGCCCTTGCGCCAGCCGCCGGGAATTATTGCCACCCGCTTCAGCCACCAGGGCCTGGACCTCAACCAGCAGTGGCCGGCTGCCCTCCCATGCGACGGACACGATACTCCCGGAGCTGTGCGGATCAGTTTGCGAAAGGAAAATAGCCGAGGGATTCCGGACTTCGCGGAATCCGCTTTCCGCCATGGAAAATACGCCCATCTCACTGCTGGCACCAAAGCGATTCTTGACGGCGCGGACGATCGTATAGCGACTGCCGGGATCGCTTTCGAAGTACAGCACGGTGTCGACCATGTGCTCAACGACACGCGGTCCGGCAATCGCGCCTTCCTTGGTCACGTGCCCGATCAGGAAGACGGCAATCTCGCGCTGTTTGGCGAACTGCACGATGCGGCTGACGCACTCGCGCAATTGCACGACCGAGCCGGGAGCCGAAGGCAAATCCGGCACAGCGGTGGTCTGGATGGAATCCACGACCAGAACGCGAGCGTTGATCGCTACGGCCTGGGCGAGGATGTTGTCGAGGGAAGTATCGGCGAGCAGACTCAATGGACTGTTGCCGAGTCCGAGACGTTGGGCGCGTTGGGCGATCTGCCGCAACGATTCCTCGCCGCTTGCGTAACAGGTGTTGAGATCCGCTGGCAATTGCGCCGCTACCTGCTGCAACAGCGTCGACTTGCCGACCCCGGGATCGCCTCCCAGCAGCACTACCGAACCGGGTACCAGGCCACCGCCGAGAACCCGGTCGAATTCCGAGAAGCCGGTTGCATGGCGGCGTCCGGACCCCTCCGCCAGGGCGCTCTGCAGCGTCGGTCGGGTGCCAGCGCCGGCGGCCGGTGGCGTGGCCTGCAACGTCGTTGGCGTAAGCGTATTCCAGGCCTCGCACTCCGGGCACTGGCCCTGCCATTTCACACTGTGTGCGCCGCAGTCGCTGCAGATGTAGGCCGTTTTCGCTCGTGCCATGGGGGTTCGGTCGTCTTCAGGGCCAGTCAGGGGCCGTTCCGGGTGGGCACGGCCCAGGCATCATAGCATCGCCACGACTGTGCCTCGCGCCAAAACTGCCAACCTTATCTCACTAAAAACCTTTGCCATTTTCTATACTCACCGCGTTATGTAGAGATGCCTGCCGTTGGAAACACTAAGAAAAGAGTATCGGGACCGCCTGGTCACGCTTGCATTCATTGGCGTGTTACTCCTGCTCGTCTATGGGCCGGCGGCATCCTGGTTCATTGGCGCGGATCGATTGCTGTATGACCGCATGGCAACCCATGTCGGCAATGCGCCGCTCGAGAACGGCGTTATCGTCAGTATCAATCCCGCTCGCCAGACCGATGAGCAACTCCTCGCCGGGTACGGCGAGCTGCTGGGCAAGTTGAATCGGCAGGGTGTTGCGCGCCTGATATTGGCGGCCCCCCCGGCAATCGATCCCGACGCCGGATTACCGGAATGGGCGACGACACTTAGCAGTGGAGCGCCGGTATTCGTACCGCGCGGTCACCCGCTCGCCTCGCAGGCGACCCGGAGCGGATTCCTGGTGTTGCAACCGGATAGCGACGACGTGCTCCGGCGCTCCTCGCTTTGGCAATTCGAAGGCGGTGTGATGTTTCCGTCGCTGCCACTGGCAGCGGCATTGCATACTCCGGGTTTCGCCACGGAACCACGAATATCCGGTCCGGACGTTGCCATCTATCTCTCGAACTACGAACCATTGCCACGCTATTCGGCAGCGGATGTACTTGCCGATGATTTTCCCGCGGAAGCTCTGCGCGGGCGTACGGTGTTTGTCGATGCCGAGCCGCCCCTCGTTGCCGCCGCCGCGCAGCTGCCGTCCGGGCAGTACGTAACGCGCTCCGAGATTACCGCCGCGTTGTTAGCAAACATCGAGAACCGGCAGGAAATTGTCGCCCCGACCTGGGTGCGAGCCCTGGAATGGCTGGCGCCCCTGGTGCTGGCGATCGTTGCAGTACTGTTTCTTCCCGGACGCAGTCGCCGCGACATCCTCCTGATTGCCGGAGCCGCAACCTTGCTCCTGATCGTCATTGAGGCGTTGATGCTGAACCTCGGGCGCCTGCGACTCGATCTCGGCAGACCGGCATTCCTTTTTGTTGCAGTGGCGTGCCTGCGCTGGTGGCTGGCTGGCGCCGTGCGCAAAGCGTCGGTGAACGCATTCAAACGCGGCGCGGATTTCCTGGCGGCCGGACGCCTCGAACCCGCCTTTGCCGAGTTCAGGCGTTGTGAGGCGAATGAAACGCTGGCAACCATGATGTACAAACTGTCGCTTGCGTTCGAGGAACAGGCCAAGCCGGAACGCGCAGAGGCGGTCCTGCAATGGATGAAACGCACTCAGGGCCCCGAGACCGGCAAATCGCCGTCCGGCAAGGAGTCAAACCGGACGCCGCAACGCCTTGGCCGCTATGTTATCGAGAAGAAACTTGGCCGCGGCGCCATGGGTGCCGTGTACCTCGCGCGCGACCCCCGCATTAACCGTCCTGTAGCCCTCAAGGTTATTCCGATCGAAAAGGAATTCGAGGACGAAGAACTGGAAGAGGCGCGCATGCGTTTCTTCCGCGAGGCGGAATCGGCCGGACGACTGACTCATCCGAATATCATCACTGTCTTCGATGCGGGCGAGGACAAGCACCTGGCCTATATCGCCATGGAGTACCTGCCGGGCCAGCCACTTACGGCGTTTACGGATCCGAAGCGGCTCCTCGCGCCCAAGAAGGCGCTCGAGCTTTGCGCCCGAACGGCGGATGCGCTCGATTACGCACACAATCAAGGTGTCATTCACCGTGACATCAAACCGGCCAATCTGCTTTATCAGCCGAAGGGCGATGTGCTCAAGATCAGCGACTTCGGTGTCGCGCGGCTCACCGACAATAACCGGACCAAGACCGGCATCGTACTTGGCACACCGATGTACATGTCGCCCGAGCAATTGAATGCCGAGACCCTGACCGGGCACTCGGACTTATTTTCGCTAGGTGTTACGCTATACGAGCTCCTGACCGGGGAGGTCCCGTTCAAGGCGACAAATATTGCCGTGTTGATGACAAAAATTACTTCGGAAGACCCGGTCCCGGTGTCCAATCGTCGGGCGGGCGTGCCTCCCAGCGTCGACGCCATCCTGTCGAAAGCGCTTGCCAAGCGTCCCGAGAAGCGGTTTGCGAACGGCGCCGAAATGGCAACGGCGCTGCGCAACTGTGCCAGATATGCGTCGGCCTGATAAGGAAAACTGAAGAATTCGCCCTATGAGCCTGCGCGGAAAAATCAAATTTGCCGAAATAACGGATACCGGCAAGGTCCGGGAGCACAATGAAGATGCGATCGGCTCCGATGCAGAAATCGGGCTCATGGTGCTGGCGGATGGCATGGGCGGCTACAACGCCGGCGAGGTCGCCAGCGGCATCGCCGTCCAGACCATCACCGAACTCGCCTCCGAAGGTGCCGCTCGCGAACAGCGTAACGACGTCGATCCGACGACCGGTCTTATGCGCCAGTCGATTATTCTGCGGGACGCCGTGGCCCGCGCCAACAAGATTATCTACCAGACCGCCCAGAGCCAGACACACTGCGAGGGCATGGGAACAACCCTGGTCGCCGCCATGTTCTTCGACAACCGGGTCTCGATCGCGCATGTCGGTGATTCGCGGGCCTACCGGCTGCGCAATGAGGCTTTCGAGCAACTGACCCTGGACCACTCGCTGCTGCAGGAACTGGTCGATCGCGGCTTCTATTCGGAAGAGGAAGCCCAGCGCTCCACCAACCGGAACTATGTGACCCGGGCCCTTGGAGTGGAACCGACTGTCGATGTCGAGGTACAGGAATTCGATGTCCAGAAGGGCGACGTCTACCTGCTCTGTTCCGACGGCTTGCCAGACATGGTCGAAGATGAAGATATTCACTTAACTATCAGCACGTTTAATGCTAGCCTTGATGTGGTGGGTCAACAACTCGTTCAATTGACCAACGACCACGGCGGGCGGGATAACGTATCCGTGATGCTGGCGCAGGTCCTCGAGTCGTTCGCGGCAAGACGGAGCCTGATAGAGAAACTATCGAAAATGTTTGGCTCGTAGGGGAGGCAGGGCGCCCCTGGCGGCACCCGGCGCGTTTCGGACTTACAAATAACGGCAAAAACTGTATGGCACGTCTAATCCTAAGTCTCGACAGTCAGGTTCTGGCTGAATACAACATGTCCAAGGAACGCTACACGATTGGTCGCCTTCCGGATAATGACGTGCGTATCGACAATCCGGCGGTCAGCGGGCATCACTCACTGATTATCAACATCCTCAACGACTCGTTTCTCGAGGATCTCAACAGCACCAACGGCACCTACGTCAATGGCAAGCTGATCAAGAAACATGCCCTGCAGCATGGCGACG
>CAYVLL010000044.1:0-14023 GCA_964452235.1 uncultured Woeseiaceae bacterium | reverse complement strand
CAATTGGTCCGCAACTTTCATGATCAGTCGATCACCGGCGGGATGCCCGCAGGTATCATTCACGTACTTGAACTGGTCGAGGTCAATAAACAGCAATGCGCCGCGGTTTTTGCCGGTCGTAGTCTGCAAATGTTGCCGCAACTCCTCTGTGAAACGCCGTCTATTGACGAGCCCGGTCAGCATGTCGTGGTTGGCCAACTGCGACAGTTTTTCATTGCGTTCGCCCAGCGCCGAGGCAGTTGTCTCAAGCGCCTCGACAATTTCGGAGATTTCACGATGTTGCGCAGGCTTGAACACGACCGCCAGGTTGCCTCTCGCGAGCTCGGCAATAGGCTCTTGCAGATCGGAGATCGCCATCAGCGCACGCTTCAGCGTGCGCCGGCCAAGGAAGCTGGAGATGATTAACAGGATCATCAAGACAGTAATCGCCACCTTGATGTTGTTCATCAGCCGGTTGTGAAAAACGCCGAAGTCGAGCTCAAGTCCTACGAAGCCCGCCAGGTTTCTTACGGTGTTAGCCTGGGCTGTTGTGGGATCAAAGCTGAACAAGCCATCACTGGCAATTGCCTCTGTCCAGATCGGCGCATAGATCCTGAACGAGCGCGCATCGAAAAAGGCGCTGTCGATTACGTAAGGCGTGTCAGTGCCAGTGAGGGCTGCAAGTTCACCCAGGCGGGCGGATGGCAGCGCCTGTTCATGATTCGATCGGACGGCGTTGTTCGCGATCGAGCGAAGCACTGTCCCGCTTTCGTAGTAGAAGACAACTCGATCGATCTCCGGATACCTGGCGATGAAACTCTCCAACCTGAGAATGGCCTCGTCGTTGTCCTGCAGGTACAGCGGTGCCCCCAGTTCGTTGAGATCCTCCGTCCATTGCAGCGCCCAGCGGCTGTTGTTGTCCTGCAGTACCCATTGACCGCCCCAGTACAGGCCGGCAATCGCCAGCAGGCCAATCACTCCCGTGATGATCAGCTGCAGAGAAAGGATTTCGTGCACCAGCACGCGCTTCCCGTGACGGCTAGTCTTCAGGGTATCCGGCGGTTTCCTGCGTAAGCGCGCCAGTACCCGCGCGACTCCCGGAATCACGGATTGTGGCCTGTGTTGCTGGCCGGACCTGAAGTCAGCCGGATCCCTGGCTGTCCGCCTGAGGCTGCCTGTATATCAATTTCGCTCAACGGAGTGAAGAATGGAATGCGGTCGGCATCACCGTGTGCAATGTGGTTGGCGACCGACAACGCAGTTCTGGCAACGTCAGAGTAAACCGTCATCGAACTCAGTGTCGCGCCCATCTCCAGCAACGCTGCATTGAAAACCGCCACCTCCACCTGCTGGCGGGAGGCGTAGGCCAGCATCTCATGCAGAATGGCAACGCTTAGTATCCGGTTGTCGGGAAACAGCCAGAAGCCGTCTATGTCCGGGGCCATACGCTGGAACATGAACAGGGTTTCGCGGTCCGAGCCTGCGATGCGCAAGTCCAGTCGAATGCCATGTTCCGTGGTGACACGCCGAGCTTCAGCAATCAGGCTTTCATGTCCCTCGCCGAGTATGGCGCCGATAGTGCGAAGTTCGGGGTTTCGCTCTTTCCACGCTTTGATCTGCAACGACAACGGGGGCGTGGACGCAACGCCTTTCACCGCTACACCCGGCCGGTCGATAGCGCCGATGTTGAATACCTGGCAGAAAACCACGGGTACTGTCGAGCGATTAATCGATTCGCGAGCGGCCTGTAATCCAATTGCGATGACAACCTGTGCCCCGGATTTTTCAATGCTGGAGAAAATGCCCTGGGCATCAAGGCTCTTGTCGGACAGGTTGTACACGAGAAAGTTGTCGTGCTGCTGGCTGATCGCGTTGGCAACATTCTCGAAGGCGGGTGTCCGGTCACTGAGCACTATCGCGACCGACTCGACGACGGGTACAGCCGTTACCGGTTCCTGAGGTTCGACCCTGGTCGGCCTGGCCGGCGGCCGGCGCCGCTGCGCCGGGGTGACGTCGACGGGTGGCGCGACTTCCGCTACGTCATCGTCCGGCAGCTCTGGCGATTCAGTCCGCAACAACGCGCACCCGCTGACGAGCGCGATGAGGCACACGACCAAAGCACGTGTAATCATTTCCGGTAGCCGGGTGCTCAGTGCGCCAGTTGTGTGATTCCTCGGCATTGCTTCCTTGCGAATCCTGTGCGGTCGCCTCTGCGTAGCTGCAACATCTCCGGGGCATCCCAACATACCGGACCCGAAAAAAACCGTCAGGATTTGCGTCTCAAATCAGCAAGGCTTGCCACTTGTTTCGAGAATACGCCGCGCATTATGTCGAACGGAAGCACACCGCACTGCGGTGAGTTACCAGGGAGGTCGATATCGGGGAGACTGGTATCGGGTTACGGTCTGCAGGGACGCTGCACGCGAGAACCGGTCAGGGCTTTAACTTTTGGTGTCTGTTATTTCTGTCCGCGCCCGACAGAGACACGATCTCGACCGTCGCGCTTGCTCTGGTAAAGCGCCTCGTCCGCCGTTGCAATCAGGCGCTCCGAAGAAATCGGGTCGCCACGGCCCCGAACTGCGACACCGACACTGATTGTCGCCGGCACCGAACCACTGCGCGTATTGATAGTCATATTTCGCATGCCATCACAGATACGTTCTCCAATCGCAATGCAGCCCTTTTCATCGACGTCGTGCACAATAACAAGAAATTCCTCGCCGCCGTAACGACACACAATATCCTGCGGCCTCACTGAAGCGACAATCGAACTGGCGACACGTCGCAGTACCTGGTCGCCCACCTGATGGCCGAACTGGTCGTTAACCTGCTTGAAATTATCGATATCAGCAAGACAAACGCCGATCGTGTGGTTGTGTTTTACTGCTTCCTTGAGTGCAGCGTTCAACAAGTCTGTTGCGCCCCGGCGATTCCAGAGACGCGTCAGGGGATCAAACATTGCCTGACGACGTGCTTCGCCAAGTTTGGCCACCAGCGCCGACTGCGCATTGCTGAGTTCGACCGTGAACAACTCCCGCTGCGCCATGTCCCCGAGATCGGTCAAAGTCGTTGCAAAAGCAGGGTCCGGTTCCCTTGGGTTGACGTCCATCACACAAAAGGTGCCGATAGTTCTCTTGTCTGAATCGCGAATGGGATAGCCAGCGTAAAAACGAATTTTCGGTTTTTGGCAAACGAGCGGGTTGCTCATCAGGTACAGGTCGTTGAGAGTATCGGGAACTACCTTCTGCTTACCTTCCTTGATCACCTCGGCGCAAAGACTTCTTTCCATCGGCAACTCCGTCACCTGCCAGCCGGAAACAGATTTGAACCATTGCCGATCTCCCTGAACGACTGTGATTGCAGCAATAGGCACGTTCAGTGCGCGACGAGCGAGACGTGTGATGCGCTCAAAGCGCTCTTCCAGCGGTGTATAGAAGGGGTCGAGAGAATGCAGGTTCGCTAACTTGAGCGTCGCAGTACTGGCGACTGTGCGACTCAAGCCGGTCTCGTCGTCGGTCGAGCTCACGTTGACAACCTTGGAATAAAAGGACTCATCAGTTAATCATCACTTTGTCCGCGATATTGTCCCGCCAGCCTTCGAAACGGGCGAATTGTGGCCGATTTCGCAGAAATAGTCACTGACCGCCGACCGCGTGGCCGGTCAGCTACGTCCACCCGGGCAATTCATCGGCGACGAAATATCCCAAGGATTAATGGTAGCGTCCACATGGGTCGCACATTGAGTACTGGGTCGCAATTCCCTGAAGCGGGGCTTCGCGTTAAGCTAGTCGCATGCAGGACCCATTGGAACAAAGTTCGCTTCGGTACCACAGCCAGCATCCTCCCGGGAAGCTGGCAGTAGTGCCCACCAAACCACTCGCCAACCAGCTTGACCTCGCGCAGGCATATTCGCCGGGAGTCGCTTACCCTTGCCTGCGCATACGAGACAATCCAGGAGATGCCGCCCTTTATACAGCGCGCGCCAATCTTGTGGCCGTCATCTCCAACGGAACCGCTGTACTCGGCCTCGGCGCTATCGGGCCCCTCGCGGCAAAGCCGGTGATGGAGGGCAAAGCGGTTTTATTCAAGAAATTTGCGGGCATTGATGTCTTCGACCTCGAGATCGACGAAGTGGACCCTGACATGCTCGTCGAAGTTATCGCTCGACTCGAGCCGACTTTCGGTGGCATCAATCTCGAAGACATCAAGGCACCGGAGTGCTTCGAGGTAGAACGACAGCTTCGCGAGCGTATGAATATTCCGGTTTTTCACGACGACCAGCACGGCACTGCCATTGTGGCCGCCGCAGCGATCAGGAACGGGCTGCGCCTGGTGGGCAAGCGAATTGAATCGATAAAGCTCGTTTCCACCGGTGGCGGGGCTGCCAGCCTGGCTTGTCTCGACCTACTCGTCAGTATCGGACTACCTGCGGAAAACATTACGCTGGTCGATTTGCAGGGTGTTGTCTACAAAGGCCGTGAAGCCGACATGAACGCTTACAAGAGCCGTTACGCACGCGAAACGAAATTGCGAACGCTGGCCGACTCTATCGATGGTTGCGACGTCTTTCTCGGACTGTCGGCGCCCGACATACTGAGCGCTGACATGATTCGCAAAATGGCAGACAAGCCACTGATTCTCGCACTCGCCAATCCGAACCCGGAAATATCGCCAGACGTGGCGATGGCCGCCCGCCCGGATGCGATACTTGCAACTGGCCGTTCGGACTACCCGAATCAGGTGAACAATGTCCTTTGCTTCCCGTTTCTGTTTCGCGGTGCACTCGATGTCGGAGCAACGACCATCAATGAGGAGATGAAACTGGCCTGTGTCGACGCAATCGCAGATCTGGCGATGCGCGAGTCCACCGATGAGGTTGCTAACGCCTACGAGGGCCAGGCACTTCGTTTCGGTCCTACCTACCTGATTCCGAAGCCGTTCGATCCGCGACTGATGGTTGATGTCTCATGCGCGGTGGCACAAGCTGCAATGGACTCCGGTGTTGCAACCCGACCGATCGCCGACATGGATGGCTACCGGCAGAAGCTAACCAACTTCAGCCATCGCACAGCGATGTTCATGCAGCCGATGATCGATGTTGCCAGGCGGGATCGCGAGCGTCTTGCGTTTGCCGAAGGAGAAAACGAAGTCGTTCTGCGCACCATTCAGGCGGTTGTCGACGAACACATCGCGAGCCCGATCGTTGTTGGCCGCAGCGCGGTGGTCGCCAACAAGATTCACCAGCTCGGCCTGCGCCTCAAGCCGGGAGTGGATTTTGAACTCGTCGATCCGCACGACGACCCGCGCTACCGGGACTATTGGCAGTTCTATCACCGGCTGGTGGCACGGCGCGGCGTATCGGTAAACGCAGCCAAGGAGGCAATGCGAACCAACAGTACTGTAATCGCGGCGTGCCTGGTCGCTAAAAACGATGCTGACGCCATGATATGTGGCACGGTTGGGCGGTTCGATCACCACCTGCAACATATTATCGAGATTATCGGGCCGAAATCCGTCGATCAGAAGATCTCTTCGATGAGCGTCCTCATCATGCCGCAAGGACCGCTGTTCATCGCTGACGCGCATATCGAGATCGATCCCACGGCAGCCCAGATCGCGCACACCACGCTTGCATGCGCAGAGCGGATAACAGACTTCGGCATCAAACCAAAGGTGGCATTGCTTTCGCATTCCAATTTTGGTTCGTCGCGCGCTCCGAGTGCGCGGAAAATGCGCGACGCAGTCCTCTTGTTGCACGATCTGGCGCCGCACCTGGAGGTCGATGGTGAGATGCATGCGATAACCGCCATGAATGAAGCGATTCGCAACACGATCAACCCTTATTCGACGTTATCCGGCACTGCAAACCTCCTGATCATGCCGAATCTGGATACTGCCAATATTGCGCTCGAGTTGCTCCGGTCGGTGAACGATGCCCTGCTCATTGGCCCGGTGTTGTCCGGCACTGCACGGCCCGTTCACATCGTCACTCCGTCCGTAACCGCAAAAGGGATATTCAACATGAGCGCCCTGGCGGTGGCTGATGCCTGGCGCCAGAAAAATACGCAACGGAAATTGGCTGAATCTGCGCCACCGGGAGTCATGTAATGAGGCGCGCACCGCGATCGAAGGTCAGATACGACCACAACCAATGAATGGCAACGATCAAACGACTTCGCAAATTGATCAGGAAGAAGATGTGGACGATGCCCCAGAACCACCAGGCCAGCCAACCCTTGAAACGTATCCGACCGAAATCGACAACCCCGGCCCGTCGGCCGATGGTCGCCATTTGTCCCGCGTCGCGATAGCGAAAAGGACCTGGCTCTTTGAGGCCGCGGGCTCGCGCGTCGATCAACAGGCCTGCGAACTGACCCTGTTGCTTGGCCACAGGTGCTACGCCGGGTAGCGCTTTTCCCTGATCGTTCCTGCAAAGGGCTGCGTCGCCAATGACAAATACGCCCTCATGTCCAGGCACTTCAAGATTCGAATCGACTTCGATGCGCCCAGCGCGGTCCGCTGCAACATTCAGCCAGCTGGCGACCGGGGATGCAGCCACACCTGCTGCCCAAACGATGGTACCGGCAGCAATGCGGACTCCATCGAACGAAACGCCGCTGGCAGTGCAGTCCGTAACCGGGGAGCCGAGCCTGACCTCGACGCCGAGTTTCTCGAGCGCCAGCCTTGCGTAGTCGCTCAGGGTTCCAGGGAATGACGGCAGCAATTTCGGGCCGGCCTCCACAAGCACGACACGTGTTCGCCGCGGATCGATATGCCGAAAATCGGCCGCCAGCGCGCGGCGTGCCAGCTCCGCAATAGCGCCGGCCATTTCAACACCGGTCGGCCCGCCCCCCACGATAACAAATGTCAGAAGCCGATCCCGTTCTTCAGCGTTGTCCTGCATCTCTGCTTTTTCGAACGCCATCAGGATTCGGCGGCGCATTTCTACGGCATCGAGAATGGTCTTCAGGCCGGGTGCATGCGGAGCCCATTCATCGTGTCCGAACCAGGAATGGGTTGCTCCGCTGGCAAGGACCAGCGCATCAAACGGTATGCGTCTATCTCCGACAAGCACTTCCCGACGGTCGCTGTCGACGCCGGTTACCTCGCCAAGGAGGATCCGGACATTGCGTTGTCGGCGGAGAATCCGGCGGATAGGCCAGGCTATATCCGCCGGGGAAAGTGCGGCGGTAGCGACCTGATACAGCAGCGGCTGGAACAGGTGGTGATTCATGCGGTCGATTATGGTGACGTTAACCGGCGACCGTGACAGCGCCATAGCGGCTGCAAGCCCGCCAAAGCCTGCGCCGACGACTACCACGTGCAACAAGCCATTCTGCCCTCTTTCTGTCCCATCGCGCATCTGGCTCGATCTCGTTGAATACCCGAATAAAAAAAGTGTACTCGATTCACGCCACTTGCGAACATTCGAACAACCCGGCGTGCTACACAGCGAACTCTGGAGTATTCTAGATGGTTCCACGCTGCGACGTAGAATCACGGGTTGCATGCACAGGATCGCGACAGCCCGTCAATATGTTAAGGAGAGGAATTTATGTTCAGGAAGCCCCAAGAGGAAGAAGCACCACAGATGTCCAAACCGCCGACAGTCGGTGAACAAAGTGCGGTTCGTACCCGCAGTGTTTCGGTGATCGGACCGACACTTGTTTTCAAAGGAGAACTTTCGGCCGATGAAGACCTGGTTATCCAGGGCACGATCGAAGGCACGATCGCACATCACAAGAAAAACCTGACGGTAGGTAAGGAAGGCAGGGTCAAGGCAGACATCAACGCGGCGGCAGTTGTCATTGAAGGCCAGGTTGACGGAGACATTCACGGCGATGACTACGTCGAGTTGGCAAAGAGCGCTGTCGTAAACGGCAACATTTTCAGTCCTCGTATCAAGATGGCGGACGGCGCTCAGTTCAATGGCAGTATCAATATGGGAAAACCGGCCAAGCTGTCAGTCGCCGAGGACGCGTCCAGAGCGCACAAGATTGGAGCCTGATAGTTACAACGACGGTGATTCGTCACACAGCGGGGTTTCGGATTCACCTGGCGCTCGGCCCGGAGCGTCGATACTCGGCGCAACGATGGTTTTGAAAGGAGATTTGTCGCTTGCGGAGGATCTGATTATCGAAGGGACGTTCGATGGCAGCATTACCCAGGGCGATCAACGATTGTCCATCGGTGTTCACGCTCGCGTGAAAGCCAATATCCGCACGGGATCAGCAATTATCGCCGGTAACGTGGACGGCGATGTCCGTGGCAGCAGGACAGTTATCGTCAAGAAGACTGCTCGTTTGCATGGTGCGCTTACCGCAGAGCGGCTCTGCCTCGAAACGGGAGCGAACCTGGAGGATGTTGTCCTGTCGGGCAATATCGCACGCACACGCAGCGCTGAAAGCTGACAGCGCCACCGCAAATAAATATTTCAAACCGCCGGTAAGCTTTACCAGCGCGTTGCAGTGCAGCGCTGACACAGACCTGATTTAGTCTCAGGCTGCCATGTTGGCATGGCAATTGCTTCCCTGACTGTTGAGTCAAACTACAGGCCGCCCTTGTGAATTCGCCGGATCCCTGGCTGTCCCAAGCTCCCCCAAGCGACCCAGTCAACCCGGAGTCCTGCAAGGGTGGCCTTTTTTTCTACCTGCCGACACAATCTCGATCAGCCGAAATACCCGGGTGATGTCTTCGATTGAGGAATTATTTACCCGTATTTGTAATAAGCGCCCCGTCAAATGCACCATTCGGACAACTCTTACGGCGTGAGCGCCGGGTCAAGGTCGTTGGCATGGCCTTTGCATCATTGCTCGTGAGTGTGTTGCCGTATCGGCAACCAGAGTAGTAACTATCGGGAGAAGTATCATGATTGGTTTAGCTGTAACATTTTTAATTATCGCATTGATCGCGGGCGTCCTTGGACTGAGTGGAGTCGCTGGTACCGCGGCCAACATTGCCTGGATACTGTTTGTGGTTGGACTGATACTGGCAGTTGTTACGTTCGCTTTTGGTCGCCGACCAAACATTTGACGGTCCAATAGCAAGATCGGCAGAAGGCCTTTCTTAACGACGGCCCTCAGAAAATAACAACCAGGGAGATAACCAAATGAATATAGCGAAACTCGTTCTTTTGTTTACGGTGGGTTCTTTCGCCATCGCAGGATGCGACAACGATGATGGGCCTGCCGAGCGGGCCGGGGAACGCCTTGACGAAGCTGGTGAAGAACTGCGTGAGGCTGGAAGGGATGCGGGCAACGCAATTGAAGACGCGTGTGAAGACGTCAAGGAAGGCGTTGATGCGGAAGACACCGATTGCTGATCTCTCCCGATTCGGGCCGTAACAGCGTGACGCTGTAACGGCCCGGAGTCGGTGGTTCGTCAAGCACTACCGTCAATCGCTGTCTGTCGACAAATCGTCGTATTCCCGAAGCCTGTTATACAGTGTCTTGAGACTGACGCCGAGGGCCTCGGCCGTCATTTTCTTGTTGCCGTCATAATGCTCGAGAGTTTTTTCGATCAGGTTCTTCTCGACATCCCGGATGGACATTCCGGCCCGTAAATTGTCGGCGCCGGACGCCCACTTTGGTGGCCGATCGAAATTCTCCGGCAGGACTTCAACCCGGTCCCTGCCCCGATTGAGGATAGCGGCCCGCAGGACCGTATGTTTCAGCTCGCGAACATTCCCCGGCCATTGATATCGTGCGAGCTTTTCCAGCGCCTCGGGAGAGTACTCCGCGGGCGTGCCGTGTTCAGCTGCATACTGGGCGAGAAAGTGGCGCGCCAGTAATTCGACATCCCCTTCCCGGTCGCGAAGTGGGGGCACCTTGAGAGTTAGCACGTTGAGCCGATAGAAAAGGTCCTCCCGAAACTCGCCGTCACTGACTTCCTTTTCAAGATCCTTGTTCGTGGCCGCGACAATGCGCGGCGTTACTGGAATCTCTTTTTCCCCGCCAACACGCTGTACGGTGCGGGTCTCGATTACCCGCAGCAATGCTACCTGTTGCTGCAGCGGCAACTCGCCGATCTCGTCGAGAAATACCGTACCTTTGCCGGCCCGCTCGAACAGCCCTTTTCGCTGAGCTGCTGCACCGGTGAAGCTACCTTTCTCGTGCCCGAACAATTCGCTTGAAATCAGATCCTGCGGAATGGCTCCGCAGTTCAGAGCCACGAACGGCTCACTGGAATCCCGCGCATTATGCAAAGCCTGTGCAACCAGCTCCTTGCCCGTACCGCTCTCGCCCGTGATCAGTACCGTGACGTCGGTTGAAGCATAGTCGCCGATGTTCACCAGCAAGGTGCGAATAGCGGGTGATTCACCGATGATGCTGCTATCGGCCTCCGGACGGCGGTTTTTACGGGAACGCGGAGAAGATTTCCCGCTCTCATCCGTATAAGCCGCCTCGATACTTCTGATCAGCTGCGACTTGTCCAGCGGTTTTACGAGGTAGTCGACTACCTTGCCACGCACCGCACGAATCGCCGATTCGATCGATGGATGACCGGTAATAATGATTGCTTTCGGACCATCGTCGCTGACCAGTTCGAGTCCGCTGCCATCCGGCAGCGAAAGGTCGACAAACAGCATGTCGAATGTCGCACAATCCAGTGCGTCTCTGGCTTCCTTCAATGAGCCGGCGACCTGCACATCATGCATCTCGGCCTTGAGCAGCACCTGGGTTGCCGCCGTGAAGTCCGGGTCATCATCAACAAAAAGTAGACGTGCCATCAGTAGAGTCGTTACTCAAAGGTCAATTAACAATTCGCCGCCGGACTCAAAGTCCTGTGAGCGGCAAAACACCCGAATCCGCCTGTCGTTGGTTGTTTGGAGCTGCGACTGCCGGATCTTGTTGGTGG
This sequence comes from uncultured Woeseiaceae bacterium, assembly GCA_964452235.1. GTDB lineage: Bacteria > Pseudomonadota > Gammaproteobacteria > Steroidobacterales > Woeseiaceae > IDS-8. The sequence continues at coordinate 3,187 of CAYVLL010000044.1, read as the reverse complement.
TCATCGGCGCAGCGTCGCCGCGGTCATTATACGGCAGGAATCGCCGATTCGCGCTAGTTCCGGCGGCGCTCAATGGGCGAGCTGCATCCCGGCGGTATCGAAGTCCTGCTCCAGGCGGGACTGGTACATGACCCACCTGTTCTTGCCCTGTCGCTTGGCAGCATAAAGTGCTGCATCAGATTTTCGTATCCAGTGAGTCGTATCGTCCGCATGGTCCGGGGCCAGCGCAATGCCGGCGCTGGCGCCTGCCTTGATGCGCCGTGACTCGATCCGGAAAGGTGCAGAAAGGCTATCGAGGATCTTGTCTGCTATCGCCTGCAGACCTTTCGTATGCCTGATGCCGTTGACAACCACCCAGAATTCATCGCCGCCAGCACGCCCGACTACGTCGTTCCGGCGGATGCAGCGGGCGATGCGCTGACTGACCTGCTTCAGTATTTCATCACCCACGGAATGCCCGAAAGTGTCGTTTATTGATTTAAACCCGTCCAGGTCCACGGTCATAAGGGCCGACGACACGTTGAGCCGAGCGGCCGCTTCGTTGCTATTGCTGACTGAAGCGACGAGGCCCCGGCGGTTCAAATAGCCGGTCAGGTGATCGACACAGGCCAGTCGGTTCAAACGAAGCTCGCGTACGTGCCGTTCCCTGGCCAGCCAGATCGTACGCAAGACCCGTTCCGGGGTCGCTTCACATTTCGGCAGGAAATCCTGTATCCCTGCTCGAATCACCCGGAGGGCAATCTCATCAGAATGGCTCTCGGTTACGACGACAACGGCCACCTTGGGACACAGGTACCTGAGGCGGAAAGCCGTTGTCCTTTGCTCTGAGTCCATCATGTCGAGATCGACCAGTGCCGCGTCAAATACCTGGCCCGAAGCGACGATGGCTTCGGCGGCATCAAGTCCTGCAACGGTCGTGATTGACAGTCGGGCATCCAACTTGCAGATCTTCGCTGCCAAACTACTCACAGTCCGGTCGTTGTTCTCTACCACAAGTATGTGCATAGCCGATGCCTCTTGTTGCCTCGCCGACGACGTGCCAATGGGCCCGCTTGCGCCGGACTACCCGCCGGATCGCCGCAAAACGCCAGGACCGGTCCGTTTTCGATGTCAATGTGCTATCCGGTTTTTTGCAAATCCTGTGCCAACAGTTTCACTGGACAGTATATGGTCACCTGCGCTGAATTGTGTGGCCGCTATGCAGGCAGTGCGGATAGCTCTATTATTCCGGTTGGATAACGTTTACACCTGAAGCGCAAGAATTACACGGGTCCTGTCTTCTGTCGCAACGCAGCGACCACGCGTTCATCGGACCCCTCGCGGTGCGCGGCACCCGGTGCGCGGCACCCGGTGCGCGGCACGCGGCTCAAGAATGAATAATCCTGCGCTTCAGCACGACAGTCTCGAGCAAGACAGATTTGTTTTATCGTTTTCTCACTGCAGCTATCGTCACTCTGTTGTTCGGGTTCCTGACCTATCAGGTCTGGATCTTCCTGCGTGACACCGATGCCTCGAAAACGGCTCTGGTTGCAGAGTCGGAGTCGTATGCGGCCCGCAGCCAACTCATTCGCAACATCGAAACCATGCTGCAGTCGTTACGCAACCTGCGGGCGTATTGGACAAGATACGGGAGTCTGCCCCGAGACCAGTGGGCTGACGACGCCGGACTTGAATTCGAACTTTTCGAAGGCATTCAGGCGATTATCTGGAGCGATAGCGCACAGGACATACGTTATGTGCTTACCGAACAGAATCCCGTTTTGGACTATCGGCCCGACAACGAAGAATGGCAAAGCCTTGGCGATCTGCTCTCGGAAGCCAGGCTTGTCGAAGGCGACGCAATTGTCGGACCGTACGCCAGCGACTCGGGAACGCAGTTCCATGTAGTCCTGAATGGCGCATCCGACGGTGGTTCGCTGATCGCCATATTCGAAGCCGGCAGCACGTTTGCCAGCTTGTTGCGCGACCAGTCTCCCGGGTATGCAATTACAGTCCTCTGGAACGGCGCTATTCTTTACCAGCGAGGACGCGCAGCAACCGATGTGCCGCAGAACTGGACGCGCGAAGGCAGAATACGAACATCGACAGGTACGACCTGGACGGTTGTCCACGCGCCGACCCCGGCATTGGCGGATTCACTTGCAACTCCAACCATCGATGCGGTGCTGCCACTTGGCTTCATAATAGCGGTACTGCTCGGCTTGATCATATTGGAAAATGGTCGAGCACGATTTCGCGCTCTGGCGGCAGAGAAGGCAGAGCGACATATCGCTCAATTGAACAAGAACCTCGAACAGGACGTAGCGGACCGAACTGAAGAACTTGCGAATCGTACTTTTGATCTCGAGACCATCGCGGACTCGGTTGCTCATGACCTCAGGAATCCATTGAACTCTATTTCGGTTAACACCCAGGTACTGGAGCAGCAGTTCGCTGCAACACTTGGCCAGGAGGGTCTCGCAGCGCTTGAGCGAACGGCCTCCGGCGTCCGCCGCATGACTGAAATCCTCGATCGGCTGGTTGGCCTCTCGGTCGCATCCCATTCAACCTTTCGGCGGGAGCGTATAGACATGCGGGCCCTCGTGGCACAGGTTTTCGAGGAAATATATCTCGCGGAACCTCCTCCACCGGTCGAGTTCGTTCTTGAGGACCTGCCGGCCGTCGATGCGGACCGAACGCTGGTGCAGACGCTCGTACTGAATCTGCTTGGCAATGCACTCAAGTACACCCGCGACAAAACGCACCGGCGGATTGAAGTTCTTGGCTCGACAGCAAGCGGCATCAGCACCTACTGTGTACGTGACAACGGTGTCGGATTCGACGCACAGTATGCGGACCGGATGTTCCAGGCTTTCGAGAGGTTACCCGGCGGGCAGAAATCCGATGGCCTGGGCTTGGGACTGATGATTGCAGCGCGAGTCGTCAAACGGCACCGCGGACTCATCTGGGCGGAGGGAAAAAAGGGCGAAGGGGCAACTTTCAGCTTCACCCTCCAGCACAAGCAGGAGACCGAACCGGGCGTTTAAACTGCGTCGAGCTCTGCTGCCTGGTCCGAACCGCCCTCCCCCGGCCCGAGAGAATTCATCAACGCATTGACCAGCGAGGCCGTTGCAAGGCGCACGGCGATGTCGCCGACGGGCCCTTCCATCGTTCGTCGAAACCAACCATCGCGGTCGTGCTCGTCGAA
>CAYVLL010000043.1:0-14141 GCA_964452235.1 uncultured Woeseiaceae bacterium | reverse complement strand
GCCTTAGGTGATTAGGGACCGTGGCACTCGGTTAGCGTTCATTGGTGGCGCTGTCAGGCGCGGGTTGGTGGCTCTAATCGGTCTCGACCGCCGGGGAACCCTTTGACGCAATGGCTCCCTTCGGTCCGCTTTATTTGCGCCAAAGGATTCCCCACCGGTCGAGACCTTGCGTCGTGGTTTGCTGAGGCCCTCTCGCAAACGCCAAAATCAATGGCCTTGACCAAGCGCCATTATTCCTGGGAATGCATTCAGCCGGCGATCAAGCGGAGAGTGCGGCGAGCTGGTCCGACTGGTATTCGTTGATGAGGGGTTCGACGATGAGATCGAGGTCGCCTTCAAGGACGGCGTCGAGTTTGTAGACGGTCAGGTTGATGCGATGGTCGGTGACGCGTCCCTGCGGGAAGTTGTAGGTGCGAATGCGTTCCGAGCGGTCGCCGGAGCCGACCAGCAGTTTTCGCTCGAGCGCCTGCTCGGTTTCCCGGCGTGACAGCTCGGCGTCGAGAAGTTTCGCCTGCAGTAAGGACATGGCGCGAGCGCGATTTTTGTGTTGTGAGCGTTCGTCCTGGCATTCGACGACGATGCCGCTGGGGAGGTGCGTCAGGCGGACGGCCGAGTCCGTTTTGTTGACGTGCTGGCCGCCGGCGCCGGATGCGCGGTACGTGTCGACCCGCAGGTCGTTGACGTTGACTTCGATTGCTTCCATCTCATCGGGCTCAGGCAGTATGGCGACCGTGCAGGCCGAGGTGTGAATGCGGCCCTGGGATTCGGTGTCGGGAACGCGTTGGACACGATGCGCGCCGGATTCGAATTTTAGTCGTGCATAAATATTGCTGCCCGAGACTTTACTGACGACTTCGCGGTAACCGCCGTGTTCCCCCTCGCGGCCACTGAGAATTTCGAGGTGCCAGCGCATGCGTTCCGCGTAACGCGCGTACATGCGAAACAGGTCACCGGCGAAAATCGCCGCTTCATCGCCCCCTGTACCGGCGCGAATTTCCAGGAATACGTTGCTGTTGTCGCGCGGGTCTGACGGAATAAGTGATTTTTGCAATCGAAGTTGCAACGCGCTGCGACGTTCTTCGAGCGATTCAAGTTCGTCTCTGCCCATCTGCCGTATTTCGCCATCCGGATCGCGGGTCATCTCTTCGGCTGCAGCCACTTCGGCGGAAAGCTTCTCGTACTGGCCGAACAGCTCCACGATCGGTTCAAGGCGTGAATACTCGCGCGATAGCTCGCGAAAGTGATTCTGGTCGGCAATTGTCGACTGTTCCGACAGGAGGCCGGACAGCTCCTCGAAACGTTCGCGGGTCGTTTGCAGCCGGTTGACGATCGACTCTTTCATGCCTTGTCATCGTCCCGCGGATCGTCGCGATCAAGGCCGAACAATTGTCGGGCCATTTCAATGAACTCGATGTTCGAGGTCTCGCCGGCCTCACGGAGCCGCACGGTTGGCTGGTGCAGCAGCTTTTTCAGCAAAGCAGCCGTGACGTAGTCAAGTACTTCGTCCGTGGGTGCTCCCTTCGCCAGCCGTCGCTTTGCCTGACGCAGGACCTCTTCGCGTATGAAATCGCCGCGATCGCGAAGGGATGTGATTATCGGAGCGATTGCCTTGCTGCGCTCGATATTGAGGTAACGCTGGATTTCGTCGTTAAGGATACGGTTGGCGTCCTCGGCGGCCGCCTCGCGATTGCTTTGGCCTTCGATAACGACCTTTTCGAGATCGTCGATGCTGTACAGATAGACGTCGTCGAGCTGCTGAATGGCCGGGTCGAGGTCACGAGGTACGGCGATATCGACTGCAAAAATGGGTTTGCGACGGCGCTTGCGTATCGCTTGCTTCATTTGGGCGAGTGAGACGATGGTGGCCGGACTGGCGGTCGAACTGATCAGAATGTCGGCACTGGGCAGGGTGCCCTCGAGTTCCGACAATGGAACCGCAAAGCCGCCGAACTGGCTTGCCAGGCTGCGTGCTCGTTCAACATCGCGATTAGCGACGAACAGTCGGCCGATGCCCTTGCCTGTCAAATGTCGCGCCACCAGTTCTATCGTTGTGCCGGCCCCGATCAGGAGTGCGGTGTGCTGCGAAAACCCGGCGAAGAACTGGTTCGCGAGGCTGACTGCGGCGTATGCTACCGATACCGGGCTGCTGCCGATTTCAGTGTCAGTGCGCACTTTTTTGGCGACGGAAAACGTATGCTGAAAAACCCGGTTCAACTGGCGCCCGACCGTGCCGTTCTGCTCAGCGAGGCGAAACGCATCCTTGAGCTGACCGAGAATCTGCGGTTCTCCCAAAACCATGGAGTCCAGTCCACAGGCAACCCGAAAGAGGTGGCGTATCGCGGCATCGTCGTCGAGAGTGAACAGGGCCTGGCTGGCATCGACACCGAGTTGCTGATCGTTGAGGAGCCAGCCACGCAGCGCACTGGCGCCGCCGTTTTCGGTATCCACATAGAATTCGGTGCGGTTGCAGGTCGACAGTACGACGGCCTCGCGAACACCTTCCAGCTGGACGAGTTCGCGCATTGCCCGGACGACGTCATCCCCGGCAAAAATCACTTGTTCGCGTATTTCGACAGGCGCCGTGTTATGGTTCAAACCAATTATGTGCAACGGCATCGTCTGGTCTGCAATTTACGGAAATTGTCTGTTGGCGGCATGCGCTTGCGCTTGTTGTACTTGCGAATGAGCAACTTGCAAAATAATGGGTATCATAAGCGAACTGTCGACTTAGTTCCTTGTCTGTGTTGACCTCTAGTGCAATTTTTGCAGCCTTCGCGATGTTCAGACCCCGTTTGACAATACGCCCACCAGGCATGCCGTCGCGTGCCTGGATTGTACTCGTAGTCCAGTTCCTGCTGTTTTCCGCTGTGCCCGCCTTTGCGGACGATGCCACCGATGCCGAGGTCAGCGGCCTGCTGCTCAAGGCAGAGTCCGCATTGCAGAGTAACCGCTACAAGACGGCAACAGAGTACTATCGCAAGGCTGCGGAACAGAGTGACGATGTCGAAGTTGCGAAGCAGGCAACGAGAATTGCGCACAGCTACGGCTTCAACAAGGAAGGAGTGCGTGCAGCCAGACGCTGGGTCGAACTGGACGAGGCGAGCGACGAATCCCTGTTGTATCTGGCGCAGTTACAATTGCGCACCGGCGATCTGCGTAATTCACGCCGTTCCTTTCTGAAATTGCTGGAACGTGGTGAAGATCCGGTGGAGGAGCGGCTGCCCGCGCTCATTCCGTTCCTTTCCGACGAAGACCCACTTGCTGCCAGCCGCTTGATGCGGGATCTCGCGAAACCGTACAAGGAGTCCGCGGCGGCACATTACGCTGCGGGTGTGATGGCGTTGCAGGCAGGCGAAAGCGACATCGCCGGCCAACGCGCCCAGGAAGCGATTCGTTTGAACCCGGAGTGGGTGCAACCGCATCTGCTTTACGCGCGGTCATTGCTATTGGAGGGAGACAACGAAGCGGCGATCGACTACACGGCGCGGATGGTCGGTGACGACCCGGACCCGGACCCGGACGCGCGACTGGAACTCGCCATAATGTACCTGGCCGCAGATCGCGACGACGATGCGCTGAGCCAGGTGAACCAGGTACTGCTCGAACAACCATCCCGGATCGATGCTTTACGCCTGATGGCGATCATCAACTTTCGCCAGGAGCATCTGGATGCGGCTTGGGCGGATTTCCAGGACTTGCTGGCCAGCGGCCGGTATACGATGGATGCTCTCTACTATCTCGCCCGCATCGCAGACCGCCGCGAGGACTACGAGCAGGCGCTTGCGCTTTATTCACGCGTAATCGCCGGCCCGAATACCGTGGTATCGCAACGCCGTGCCGCGGGTATCCTGTCCCAGGAGGACAGGACGGACGAGGCGCTGGAGCGTCTCGAAAAGTTTGGCGACACGCACGCCAACTATGCCATCGACATGCTCGAGGCGCGCGCCCAGTTGCTGGCTTCGGTTGAGCGGTACGACGAGGCGCTGGCAATGTACGAGCGCGTCGTCGACTACCGCCCCGACGACGAAGGCGCACTGCTCGGTAATGCCGAAATTCTGCTGCGCATGGGCAGACTGGACGATGCACTACGAGAATACCGCCGGGCGGCACGCCGCTGGCCGGATAGCGCCATGTCGCTGAATGCTTACGGCTACACCCTGGCCGATCGCACGGATCGCATCGATCAAGCGGCCCGCCTCATCCGAAAGGCGCTCGACCTGGAGCCCGACAGCCCGGCGATCATCGACAGTTGGGGCTGGGTGCTGTTCCGCCAGGGCAAGTACGACGAGGCGCTGGTGGAACTGGAGCGTGCGTATGCCGGCCTCAAGGACCCGGAAGTTGCCGCCCATATTGTCGAAGTATTGTGGAAACTCGAGCGCCTCGACGAGGCGAAAAAGGTGCTCGACGATGCCGAGGTCCTGTTCCCGGAGCACGTCTTGCTCGAGAGGGTCCGTGAGCGTGTATTCCCCACCGAGCCCTGATGCCGCCAGTTTGCTCCGGCAGCGGAGGCAAACAGCGGCCACTGTCGCGCTGGTCTTGTTTCTGAACGCTTGCGCCGTGCAACGCGGCATCGAGTTGCCCGACTTGCCGGACTGGGAGTCACGCCAGGCGACCCTGGCGGCTGTCGAAACCTGGGAATTCCAGGGACGCATTGCCGTCAAAGCCGCTGACGATGGATTCAACGGCAGCTTGCGCTGGTGGCAGAACGGCGATCTCTTCCTGGCGACGGTCAGCGGCCCTTTCGGGGCCGGGGCGGTAAAGATCGAAGGCGATGATCGGCTGGTGCGCATCACCGACCCGGACGGCGTCGTCACCGAGATGGAAAACGCCGAGCGTGAATTGCAGCTGCGTTACGGCTGGACGATACCGGTAGCGAGCTTGCGCTACTGGGCACTCGGTATCCCCGATCCCTTGCACCCGTCCAGCAACGAATTCGATGACCGGGGTCAGCTGCGTGAGCTGCATCAGCGTGACTGGGCGGTCACTATCGACGAGTACCGCGATGGAGGCGGTCAGCCCATGCCACGACGACTGTCAGCAAGCAATCCGGATACCCGCGTGCGGCTGGTCATCGACCGCTGGAAATTCCTCTGAATCTCCGCAAATTGCGTTGCAACAGCACGCATGAGAGACAGCCAGAACACGGTCCGCGCTGTCGTTGACACCTCAGGACCTGCCCCGCACAATGACCGCCCATTCAAGCCAGTGGGGTGTAGCCAAGTGGTAAGGCAACGGGTTTTGATCCCGTCATGCGCAGGTTCGAATCCTGCCACCCCAGCCATTTCGGGTCGTGGCCTCGGGAATTCACTCACCAGCCGGACCTTGCCAGCCGGAATCATTAAAGGCTGAACGACATTGATGTATTCGGGCAACTACAACAGCACACGCAAGGACGAAGCCTCGGACCCGGGAACACTGGCGGTTTTCGCCGGAAACTCCCACCCGAAACTGGCGCAGGAAATTGCCCGCGTCCTGCATCTGCCACTCGCCAAAGCGCATGTCGGTCGCTTCAGTGACGGCGAAATCAGCGTGGAGATACTGGAAAATATTCGTGGCCGGGAAACGTTTATTGTCCAGTCCACCTGCCCGCCGACGAACGAAAACCTGATGGAATTGCTGGTGATGGCGGATGCCTGTCGCCGCTCATCGGCATCGCGAATCACCGCGGTCATTCCCTATTTCGGCTACGCCCGCCAGGATCGGCGTCCACGGGCGTCCCGCGTACCGATCACCGCCAAGCTGGTCGCAAAGCTGATCGGCACCGCCGGCGTCGATCGCGTGTTAACGGTCGATTTGCACGCAGACCAGATCATGGGCTTTTTCGACATTGCCGTGGACAACGTGTACGCGTCACCGGTATTGCTGGGCGATGTCTGGAAGCAGAAATACGACAGGATGGTCGTTGTCTCGCCGGACGTTGGCGGCGTCGTGCGTGCACGCGCACTGGCCAAGCGCCTCGACGACGCAGACCTGGTCATCATCGACAAGCGGCGATCGAAGGCCAACAAGTCAGAAGTCATGAACATTATCGGCGATGTCAGGGAGAAGACCTGCGTTATCATCGATGACATGGTCGATACCGCCGGCACGTTGTGCCAGGCGGCGACGGCCCTCAAGGCGCACGGTGCAAAAAAAGTCGTTGCCTACATCACACACCCCGTTCTGTCCGGGCCGGCCGTGTCAAGAATCAGCGAATCTTCCCTCGACGAAATTGTCGTGACCGATACCATTCCGCTCAATGAAGAGGCACAAGCCTGTGAACGCATCCGCCAGCTCTCGACGGCGGAATTGCTCGGCGAAACGATACGCCGCATCAGCGACGAAGAGTCGGTCAGTTCCCTTTACGTCGACTGAGGGTCAACCGGGGTCGATGGCAGCTACGTCCCCGGCTGGCCAGTTCCACCGGGCTAGGCTATGATGCGCCCCCTGTCCCGGCTGGTCGCGGCCGGGGCATCCATTGCAAATCCAATTAATATATATTAATCAATCAGATATCGGAGTGACTCATGAGAGCTGAATTCGACCTGATTGCGGAACTCCGGGACGATCAGGGGAAGGGTGCGAGCCGCCGCCTGCGTCGTTTGGGCAAGATTCCCGCAATCCTTTACGGTGGCGGCCGCGAGCCGCGAGCATTGGTGGTCGACCACAACAAGGTGTTACACCAACTGGATCACGAGGCGTTTTATTCCAGCATCCTGACCATCAAGGTGGGTGACCAGACGCAAGCGGCAATCCTCAAGGATGTGCAGCGGCATCCGGCGAAGCGCCATGTCCTGCATATGGACCTGCAGCGCGTCGTCGAAGACGAGAAGATCCGCATGAATGTACCCATCCACTTCACAGGAGAAGAAGCCGCGCCCGGTGTGAAACTCGGTGGCGGATCGGTATCGCGTATGATCACGGACGTCGAAGTCAGTTGTCTGCCGCGCCACTTGCCCGAATACCTGGAAGTCGACATTTCGAAACTGGAACTGGACGACATGCTCTACCTGTCGGACATCAAGCTGCCGGAAGGTGTCGAGATTATCGAATTGCAGCACGGCGAGGAGCACGACCAGGCCATCGTCTCGGTGCATGTGATGCGGACAGCAGAGGCCGAGGACGAGACAGCTGAACCCGCTTCGCCCGAAGTCCCCGTGGTCGGCGCCGAAGACGACGACGAAGCCGAAGGCAGCAAATCGGACGACTGATCGATCCAACGGCAGTCGACTGGCAGAAGGCCGCCGCAGGGCGGCCTTTTTGCTGGTCTTCGGCCCCGCGCGTTACAGGACATTCCGCTAACATTGATGTTTCATGGACAGTCATCTCACCGTCATCGCCGGTCTCGGCAATCCCGAAGCGCGTTACGAGCGTACCCTGCACAATGCGGGATTTTGGTTCGCCGATGCCGTTGCACGCCACGCGCGCGAGTCGTTTCGGCTCGATCGAAAATTCGACGCCGAAATTTGCAAGATTTCTTTGGGCGGCACCGAAGTCTGGATCGTCAAGCCACAGAAGTTCATGAACCTCAGCGGCGGACCGGTGCGGGCCGTGCTCGACTATTACCGCCTGCCCGGCGAGAGCCTGCTGGTGGCGCATGACGAGATCGATCTCCCGCCCGGCGTGGTCCGTTTGAAGAAAGGCGGCGGTCATGGCGGGCACAACGGCATTCGCGATGTCATGCAGCATTGCGATACGGAGTTCATGCGATTGCGGCTTGGCGTCGGCCATCCGGGCGACAAGGAAAAAGTCACGGGATACGTACTGCAGCGCGCCCCGCAGGAAGTCGAAGCGGCGGTTGAGGGGGCTATCGACCGAGCCGTCGATATTCTGCCGTTGCTCGCTGAGCGTGGCCTGGCGGTCGCCATGAATCACCTGCACACCAAGCCGGCGCACGAAAATGGCGATTAAATGCGGGATTGTCGGCTTACCGAATGTCGGCAAGTCGACGCTGTTCAATGCCCTGACCGCAGCTGAAATCCCGGCTGAGAATTACCCTTTCTGCACCATCGCGCCCAACGTCGGCGTGGTGCCGGTTCCGGATCCGCGCTTGAGCACGCTGAGTGAGATCGTCAAGCCGCAGAAGAGAATTCCAACGGCGATGGAGTTCGTCGATATTGCGGGTCTCGTTGCGGGCGCGTCGAAAGGCGAGGGGCTAGGAAACCAGTTTCTTGCCAACATCCGGGAAACCAACGCCATCGCGCATGTCGTGCGGTGCTTCGAGAACGATGACGTGACGCATGTAGCCGGAGCAATCGACCCGGCGGACGACATCGATACGATCAATACAGAACTGGCACTCGCGGACCTGGAATCGGTCGACCGTCAATTGCAAAAGGCAGAGCGCAGCGCCAAGACCAATGAAAAGGCGGCTGTCGCCCAGCGTGACGCGCTGCGCAAGATCAAGGCGCAGCTGGACCAGGGATTGCCGGTGCGTTCACTGCCGCTCACTGACGATGAGCGCGCGGTCATTCGAGACTTGCAACTGATCACAGCGAAACCCGTAATGTACATTGCTAACGTCGACGAAGGTGGATTCCAGGACAATCCGCATCTCGAAGCGGTGCGCGCTTTGGCAAAGTCGGAAATGGCAGAGGTCGTGCCGATCTGCGCGGCCATCGAAGCCGAAATCGCCTTGCTGCCGGAAGGCGACCGGGCCGAATTTCTCGCGGACCTCGGCCTCGAAGAACCCGGGCTCGACAGGGTTATACGCTGCGGGTATCGATTGCTAGGGTTGCAGACATTTTTTACCGCCGGACCCAAAGAAGTTCGCGCATGGACAACGCGGGTCGGTGCTACCGCGCCGAAGGCCGCGGCGGAGATTCACACCGATTTCGAGAAAGGCTTTATCCGCGCTGAAGTCATCGCCTACGAAGACTTCGTACGGTTCAATGGCGAACACGGCGCGAAGGAAGCGGGGCGGCTGCGCCTCGAGGGCAAGGAATACATCGTCCAGGAAGGGGATGTCATGCACTTCCGCTTCAACGTCTGAGCCTGATGGCTGCCAGTGGCCGATGGGGCATCAACTGGATTCGATCCTGTACAACAGGTAATCCTGCAGCTGCAACGCCATGGCGTAGTCTACGAACGGCACACTTATCGAGCCGGATGCAAGATGAAAACGTATGTTTGCCAGCTTTCGCCGTCGTTGAAAGGGTGACTGCGTAATGGTGAGCCGCTGGACCTTGCGATGCAGCCAGATATTCACGCGGTAGCCAATCAAGCCGCTTCGAAAAGCAAAGCCGTTCTGCAACACGGACAAGCCGAAACGTCGAAAAGACAGCCAAAAATAGAGACTGCTGGGTGCCATCCAGGCCAGGGCAAGCAAAGCAGTCGGACCGGCCGCGGGCCAAAGCGCGACGAGCGCCGCAATGGACGGCACCACGCCAAAAACCACGATGCGCGAACGCAGGTAGAACGGCGACACGGGCGAAGAATTTGATACAAACGGTTGCGGCGACAGATCAGCGAGTTCGTCCCCGAAAACTTCCTGTTCGAGGACTTGCAGATGCCTGTCGCGGCAGATCGGTACCACGAAGTCGCGACTGCTCCCGGCACGGCCGCTGGAAACCTGTCGTACGCGCATGCGGAAGCGTCTGAAGAGCATCAGCGCGGCAGGCTGGATAATCGCGACCGACTGCACTTTGGCCTTATTGATGGAATGCTCGTGACGTGTCAGCAATCCGCCGGTCGAGCGCAATCGATCCCCGCCGGCAGTCACGGTGAATGCGTGGTAACGAATAAAGGAGCCGACGATCGAAATGCTGTACAGCAGCACTATGAAAGTGGCAATAACAACAAGGGCAAGAAGAATTCCGCCTCCGGGGCTGGAGTTCGCAGCGGAGAGGGCCTCTATCACGGCCGACTCTTCAATTTGCTCGCTGAAGTGCTTTTCCACGTAGTCGCCGACAGGGCCCGCGAGAGCGAACAGGAGAAAGACACGACTGCTCGACAGGCCAACGAGCACAATATCGCCCGCCGTCAGTCGAAACAGCTCGCGGCGCTCTGTCGGTGCCGGCGCCGCTTCGCTCTCGAGCGGCACAGCTGCAACCGTCGGCTGTTGACGAACGCGACGTTCGAGTGACGAAACGAGTTCGGATCGGGCCGCTGGAAGATAGCCTTCCGCTGCGGCCGAACCGGCTGTGTCAAAGGTTGCGGTTACGAGACCGAGCTGCCGGTACACGATGTTCTGCTGGGTGTTGATCGCCTGTATCCGGCTATAGGCGATGTCCAGTTGTCGCTTGTTGAATATGCCGTCGCGTATCAGTATCGAACTGTCCGTAATGCAATAGCGGAAAAACCAGTAGCGAAGTGCAGCTGTGGCGACGATGAGAGCCAGGAAAATACTGCCGCCAAGCAGGAAATTAGTTAGCGGATCGCCGCCGAATGCGAACACGAAAGCCGCCAGCGGTGCCAGAGACTGGATGGCATTGCGTGCCAGTACCTGGATGATTTTCCCGAGGTAATAAATTGCGGCGAAGGGCGAGGTACGCTGCCAGCGTATCGCGTTAGTCTCGTTCAGTGTCGTCCCCGATACGCTCGAGCACGAAGGTGCGCAAGCGTTCCGCGATGTCCGCCGGCAACCCGTGCATTTTCAGATCGCCGCCCGCACCACCGGCCGTAAACAACTGCAAGGTTGCGAGACCAAAGCGCCGGTCGAGGGGCGTGCTGGAGGTCTCGACGTGCTGCATGCGGTTAAACGGGATTGCGGTAACCGACTGCCAGAAGACGCCGGATCGATAGAGAATGTCCTTGTCGCGCACGGCGTAGCGCTTTCTCGGTACGCTCCAGATCGGCCACAGCAGGCCCACGGCGACGATCGTTCCGACCACGATCCACGCCAGGGCATAAGCCGCGCCTGACGGTATTGGTGAACCCGGTAATCGGGCGACCAGCAGCGCCCCAAGTGCGACCGCGCCGGAACCAAGCGCCTTGATCTGCAAGCGCATAACGTAACGCCTGTCCAGGGCCTGCCATTCGACCTGCGCGGCAGAGGGGAGCTCGTCGAGGGCAATTTCCGGATTGGTGAACATCGGCTCATTCGGGTGGTTCGGGGCCGCATTATACGGACTGCGGCCGCCTTGACAGCAGCAATGGCCCATCAGACAATTTGCGGCCTTTCGCGCCCGTCCCTTCCCAACGGTGATGTAGCTCAGCCGGTTAGAGCGACGGATTCATAATCCGTAGGTCGGTGGTTCAAGTCCACCCATCACCACCATTTGCCAATGGTCTATGCTGCGATCTGCACGGCCAGCATCGAAACGGAACCGCCTGCAAAGCCTTCTACAGGAAAAGTGCCGGCATACGTTTCGGCAGGGTTTACCTCTCTTCCGCTGGGTAGCTATTCAGGATGTTCGAACTTATATCGCTCTCTGATCTGATGTTTGTGATCGATATTCTCGCTGTGATCGTATTCGCGGCGACCGGAGCGCTGGTCGCTTCGCGCAAGGGTTTGGACCTGCTCGGCTTTATGTGGCTCGCCACACTGACCGGCGTTGGTGGCGGAACGATTCGTGACCTGATCCTCGACGTGCCGGTGTTCTGGCTGAGTAACCCGGCCTATGTTACGGCATGCCTTATTACTGCCTTTTTCCTGCATTTCACCGCTTCCCTGGTCGAATCCCGTTACCGTCTGCTGCTATGGCTCGATGCGCTCGGTCTCGCATTGTTCACGATCGCCGGAGCAGCAAAAGGCCTCGACCACGGCGGCGGCGCGCTGATCGCAGTCGTGATGGGTGTAATTACCGGTTCGGTTGGCGGCATCGTGCGCGATGTCGTCGGCGGCGAGCCATCTGTGATTTTGAGGCACGAAATATATGTTACCGCGTCCGTACTGGGTGCTTGTATATACGTGTTGTTGATCTCCCAAGCGATTACGCCGACTATCGCGGCCGCTGCCGGCTTCGTGGTTACATTTGCCGTTCGTGGACTGGCAATTGCTTACAATCTGCGTTTGCCGGTGTGGTCCCGAAAGCCGCCGCGGCCGGTCGACGGAGACGACAGCGATTCCCGGTAGGCTGGAAAACTGCCATAAAGTTGCGATTGCCAAAATGATTAACTCTCCGATGAACAAAGCATGCTGACGCTCGAAGGCCAGACAATTCTGATCACCGGTGCCTCGCGTGGTATCGGCGCAGCCACGGCCACCGTTGCCCTCGACGCGGGTGCAGCGATTATCGGCAGTTTCAGAACCGAGGCGGGCAACCTCGATAAGCTTTCAGAAAAGTACGGACAGGGGCGCGTGCACGCCATAAAGGCTGATCTCGCGCAGCCGGGTGCCGGCCGGCAGTTGTGGCGGCAGGCGCTCGATCAGGTCGATGGCGTAATCCACGGGCTCGTAAACAACGCCGGCATTGCGCCTGTCACTTCGCTGGAGGCGGACGACGAAACCTGGCAGCGCGACTGGTCCGAGGTACTGGCCGTCAACACGCGAGCTGTCGCCGATCTCTGCCGTGAAGCGGTCCTGTATTTTCGTCCGCGCGGCGGCGGACGAATCGTTAACGTTGCGAGTCGTGCCGCTTTTCGCGGCGATACCGCTGAGTCCCTGCATTACGCGGCCAGCAAGGGGGCAGTGGTTTCACTGACGCGATCAATCGCGCGAGCCTGGGCCAAAGAACGGGTTCTCGCGTTTGTCATCGCACCCGGCTGGGTGCAAACCGATATGGCATCCGTCATTTACGAGCCTGGCAACGAAACCGCGCTTGCCGAGATTCCGATGGGGGACGCGGCACCACCGGAGGAGGTCGCCAACATGGTCGTTTTCCTGCTGTCAGGAAAAGTGGATCATGCAACGGGCGCGACGTTCGATATCAACGGCGCCAGCTATGTACGCTAGAGGTCTGCGCGGGAAGCGCAACTGGCGCGTCTGTGCACGGTGACGCGCTGCCGGAGAATCTTCGGCCTAGAGCTCGAGCCGCAGACCCTCGAAAGCGACACGGAAGCCTTTTTCTCGCACGACAGCCTGTTCTTCGCTGTCCTCGACCAGCAGCGGGTTCGTGTGATTCATGTGGATGAAAATGACCCGCGCCTTTTCGTCTGGCGCGAGTTCGTCGAAGAGCGCCATGGATTCGCTGACGAACGGGTGCGGGATGTTGCTCATGTCACGGCCCGGTAGCTCGCCGTCGGCAAAGAATGTGGCGTCGAGCAGCGCGTAGTCGACCGAGCGCACGACATCGCGGATGTCGGTTTCCCAGCGCTGCCACTTGTCGATGTCCGGGAGGTAAATCGCCGAGCGGTTCGGTCCGTCGATGCGGAAGCCGACCGTCTCGGAGTACTCGTCGCGGTGCGGCACGAGGAACGGTGTAACGCGAACGGCTTGCGACAGGACGACTTCTTCACCGTCGGCAAGCGGCATCAGCTGGATGTTTTCGTAGCGCACCAACTGGTCCCACGGGCCGTTGTCTGAAAGAAATGCCCGCATGCGCGGCATTGCATAGACAGGGACGCCGCGTGCACCCATGACCTCGTGGCCGAACTGCATCAGTCCCGTGTAGTGGCCGATGTGGGCATGAGTCAGGAAAACGCCGTCAGGTTGAAACGCGCTATCCGGCACCGTGCGGTGCAGGCGGTAGAGCTGCTCGCCGATATCGGGCGTCGCGTCGAAGAGATACAAGCGGTTCGACGTGCCGTCGACTACAGCGACGGCACTAGCCGTACGCCGCTGGGCCGGGTCTTCCCAGCCGCGCAGGCAGTGCGGCTGGTAGCAACCAGCCTGCGGGTAACCGGCGTCCTGCGCGACGCCCAGCACATACAGGTAGGTGGCGTCGCCGGCGAATGTGAGCCCGCAACCGGTCGATGCCGCAGTGGCAAAGAGGACGGCAGCTCGAAGTACCGCGCGTATCATCGTAACAGGCTCACAACGTCAATTTGCTCTTGCATGAGCGCAGGGTAACAGGATCAGGGCTCCGGCTAGGCGGCCGGGACCGCGAACGCCACGAGGGCCGCGGCTTCCGCCGGAACCGCCGCGAGGCCGCCAATCGTCAGTGCTCCCCGTACCAGGTCCCGTCGAGTAATGATTGCCATACTTTCTTCCCCGCCGGCAGACCGCGGAGCACGATCACCAGCTCACTTCGCCGCGGACTTGACCTCCACCGCGATCACATGCGCTTCGCCGCTCAGCATTTTCCACGAATGTTCAAGACCGTCTTCCAGCCACATCACCT
>CAYVLL010000042.1:0-14365 GCA_964452235.1 uncultured Woeseiaceae bacterium | reverse complement strand
GAAGTGCGCCCGCAGGGCGAGGAGCGCAGCGACGAGTCAATCCCACCCTCTCCGCACTGCACAAGAAGGTCAGTGGCTGTCCGGCCGCTGGTTGTACCGCTTTCTCGATATCTCTGGAACAGGGGTCTTTCATGCATATGCTGCTCGTAATAGTTGGCGGTACCATTCTGCTCGGCGTGTTCGCGCTGTTTGGGAAACTTTGGGGCGGCGACGTCGCTGGCGTCGTCTCAGGGACCAGGGCCTTCATCCCGGTTTGGCTGGTGGTAGCGCTCGTCAACATGTGGGTGGGAGTCTCGAAGGCGGGCTACACAGTCTCTCAGGAACTGCCGATCCTGCTCGTCGTCTTCGTCGTGCCGACCGCATTCGCCGCTTTGGTAGCGTGGCAGCTGACGAAAGGCTGACACTTGCCCCCTCGCAAAGCCGTTTCCCATGACGGCTTTAAACTCGATGCCGTCGTTGTGCCTCTCGGGCGGCATCGTCGCCTTGCCGTTATCCCGGCGCGCGGAGCCCGAGCACTCGCTCTGCCAGGCAGTTACAAACGACAATAAGAACCCTGTCCATCAACGGGCAGCAACAATATAGTAGTGCGATCACCGCCGAGCGGATCGAAGAAGGGGGATCCATGAACAAGAGTATCAGTCGACGCGACTTTGTCGTTTCAAGCGCCGCCGCAGGCCTGGCGGCGAGTATGCCTTTGCGGGCAAGCGCACAGTCACCTGCGCCCAAAATCAGTAATCGTGTCAAACCCGTGGTCGTCGCCTCGGGTAACGGCTACACAAAGAGAAACGGCGGCAAGCTGAATTGTGTCGAGACGGCATTCGAGCGCATCGTTAGCGGGGACGACGTACTCGAATCGCTCCTGGCGGGCGTCAATATCGTCGAACTCGATCCGCAGGACACCAGTGTCGGTTTCGGCGGATTACCGAACGCTGACGGCGTCGTGCAACTCGACTCCTGTTGCATGCATGGCCCGAAAAAGCAGGCCGGAGGCGTAGCCTGCCTCGAAGGCGTGAGAACCCCTTCGCTGGTTGCCAAAGCAGTGATGGACAACACTGACCATCACCTGTTGGTCGGCCAGGGCGCGCAGCGTTTCGCACGCAACATGGGTTTCAAAATCGAGGACGACCTGAATACGGACAAGTCGCGGGAATTGTGGCTTGACTGGAAACGTCGTATCGATCCGGGCCACTACCTCACACCGGAAGAACGTTTCCAGGCCGGGCACAAGGCCGGCCTCGATATGGTTCACGAAGGGCTCATTAACCGCGACGATTACTACGGTACGATCAATTGCAACGGGGTTAACGCGAACGGCGAGATTTGTGGCGTGACCACGACGAGCGGGCTCGCCTGGAAAATCCCGGGGCGTGTCGGTGATTCGCCCATTCTCGGTGCGGGGCTTTATGTCGACGGCGACGTCGGTGCCGCCGGTTCGACAGGCCGCGGCGAAGCAAATCTTTACGCGCTCTGTTCGTTTCTCGTCGTCGAGGAAATGCGTCGCGGCCAGCACCCGAAAGACGCCGGCATGGAGGCCCTGCGCCGTATTCGCGCCAACACCATCGAGCCGCGGCTACAGAATGATCGCGGCGAGCCGAACTTCAACGTCAATTTCTATATTATCGATCGGATGGGCCGCTACGCGGGCGTTGCGCTCTATGCACCGGATGACTCGTCTCGCTACGCGGTTTGCACCGAGAACGGCGCCGAACATGCGCCGCTCGAGGCACTTATCGAAGGTGCGGCCTGAGGCAACACCCTGCGTTATACTTCACCATTCCAAAAATAAGGGGGAGCTTCAGATGACCGCAACTTTTCGCCGGATTCTCAGCGCATCGCTGCCGATTGCCGTTCTTTGCACGTTCCTGGTGACGGCAGCCGCGGCGCAGAATCATGCACCGAACCCCTATCGCACGATCGAAGGATGGGCAACGCTGCCGGATAACCGCGAATGGGGCGCCAGCAGCGCGATATTCCCGGCACCGGATGGCAAACACATGTGGATTGCCGAACGTTGCGGAGCCAACCTTTGTGTCGAGAGCGACGTGGACCCGGTACTGCTGTTCGATGCGGACGGTAATGCGGTAAAAAGCTTCGGTGCCGGCATCATCGCCTGGCCGCACGGAATGTTTGTCGATGCCGACGGCAATGTCTGGATTACCGACGCGGTCGGCTATGCCCCGGTACCTGATGGCTGGGGTCACGTGGTTTTCAAGTTCAGCCCGGACGGTGAGTTGTTGATGACGCTTGGCAAGAAGGGGGTTGCCGGTCCCGGACCCGACACCTTCAACAAGCCTTCCGACGTCCTGGTCGCTCCCAATGGCGATATCTTCGTTGCCGACGGGCACGACAGCAGCGGCAACAATCGCGTCGTCAAGTTTGCAAGGGACGGTACTTATCTCGGGGAATGGGGGACGACCGGCAATGGTGACGGCCAGTTCCGCGATCCGCATGCGCTGGCAATGGACTCACAGGGCCGCTTGTTCGTCGCAGACCGTGGCAACAGCCGCATCCAGATCTTCGACCAGGGCGGCAAGCATCTCGCCACCTGGACCCAGTTCGGGCGACCCAGCGGTCTCTATATCGACAAGGACGATGTGTTGTACTCCACCGATTCGGAATCCAATGCCACACGCAACCCCGGCTGGAAGCGCGGTATCCGGATTGGCAGCGCAAGAGATGGCTTCGTCACCGCCTTCATCCCGGACCCTGAACCGGACCAGGACAACTCCGGAACAAGCGGGGCAGAAGGGGTCGCAATCGACTCGGTCGGCAATGTGTACGGCGCCGAGGTCGGTCCGAGAGCGATCAAGAAATACGTGCGTAAATAGGCAGTTGCGCGAACTGCACGGCCTACGCAGTTGGCCACGCATCACTGGACCGCCTGCAACAATGGTAGAATGACACCCGGTTATAGCTACAGGAAACGATCAGTATGAACGACCAGCTCAAGTACATTGCACCGGTTTCGTCACTGGCCGAGGCAAGCCGTTCGGATTTCATCTGGAAATGCTACGCCCACGTCGTCGGCGCCATCGTGGCCTTCGCTGCGGTGGAAGTCTATTTGTTCCAGTCCGGCGTTGCGGCAGCGATCGCCGAACCGATGTTCAACAACTGGCTGCTGGTACTGGGCGCATTCATGCTGGCAAGTTGGGGCGCCACCCATGTGGCGCATCGCGTTCAGTCGAAGAATGCCCAGTACGCCGCCCTGGGTGCTTTTGTTGTTGTGCAGGCCATCATATTTGCCCCTCTGCTCTACGTAGCAAACGCAACCGCACCCGGTGTCATTGACAGCGCGGCGGGGGTGACCCTGCTGGGCAGTGCGGGTCTCATCGCCACTGCAATGATTACGCGCAAGGATTTTTCTTTCCTGAGAGGCATGCTGGTTTGGGGCGGCATACTGGCGATGATCGGCATCGTTGCCAGCATTCTGTTCGGCTGGCACCTCGGCACCTGGTTTTCGGTACTGATGATCGGCTTTGCGGGCGCGGCGGTACTGTACGACACCTCGAACATCATGCATCACTATCCGGAAGACAAGTACGTGGCTGCAGCGATGGCCCTGTTTGCGTCAATCGCATTGATGTTCTGGTACATATTGCGCTTGTTCATGAGCCGCGACTGAGCAGCCACCAGCTTTCCGAGCTAACTGCTGCTGATTCAGGTAGCCGGTACCAGGCGCTCGAGCCCACCCATGTAGGACCGAAGGACGGCGGGAATACGAATTCCGCCGTCCTTTTCCTGGAAATTTTCCATAACTGCAACCAGCGCCCGCCCGGCCGCCACACCGGATCCGTTCAGCGTATGCAGCAGTTCCGCTTTGCCGGTCGCCGGATTTCGCCAGCGTGCCCGCATGCGTCGGGCCTGAAAATCGCTAAAGTTGCTGCAGGACGATATTTCACGATAGGCATTCTGCGCCGGCAACCACACCTCGAGATCGTAGGTCTTGCTCGCACCGAACCCGATATCGCCGCCACACAGTTCCATTACCCTATACGGCAACTCCAGTCGCTGTAATATTGTCTCCGCATGTGCCGTCAACTCTTCGAGCCGTTGGCCTGATTGCTCCGGCGCGACGATTTGCACCAGCTCGACTTTTTCGAACTGGTGTTGCCGGATCATGCCGCGGGTGTCCCTGCCGTGTGAGCCCGCCTCCGAGCGGAAACACGGCGTATGTGCAGTGAACCGCAATGGCAACCGCTCCGCTGCGACAATGCTGTCACGGACCAGGTTGGTCACGGGGACCTCGGCCGTCGGAATCAGGTAGTAAGGTGGATCGCCGGCGGTTTTGAAAAGGTCCGCGGCAAACTTCGGCAACTGGCTGGTGCCTGTCAGTGCATCGGCGAGCACCAGGTAAGGCACGTAGGTTTCTTCGTAGCCATGCTCTCCAGTATGCGTATCCAGCATGAACTGCACCAACGCTCGTTGCAGTCGAGCCAGCCCCCCCAGCAACACACTGAAGCGGGCTCCTGAAATCCGGCTCGCGGCGTCGAAGTCCAGCTGCCCGAGCTGCGATCCGAGGTCGACGTGGTCGCGAACCACGAAATCGAATACGGGCAAATCACCCCAGCGCCTGACTTCGACGTTGGCGGATTCATCGGCGCCTGATGGCACATCGTCCTGCAGCAGGTTCGGCAGTCCCATTTCGATGTCCTGAAGCTCACCCAGCACACTCTTCAGATCGTGTTCGACACTCGCCAGCTTATCGCCAATGTTCTCGACCGCGGCGAGCAACGGACCTACATCCTGTCCGCCGGACTTGGCCTTGCCGATGGCCTTCGCACTTGCGTTTCGCTCGCTGCGCAGGGATTCCGCCTCGACCTGCAGGGCTTTTCGGCGATTATCGAGCACGACATAGGCATCGGCATCGAAAGCAAATCCCCGGCGCGCGAGATTGTCTGCCACATCATTGCCGGCCTGCCGCAGCAGCTTGGGATCAATCATTTCCTGTTTCTTTTCCTTTATCTTTTCCGTGTTGCCTGGTCGTGTTGGCCGTCAACGGAACTGAACGGGCCTCGCGATTCCTCGCCGCAATATTCCCGAGTTTCTCACCGATCTGTATCTCAAGGCCGCGCGCAACCGGATAATAGTATTTGCGGTCAGGCATGTCGTCGGGGAAGTAGCGCTCGCCGGCGGCGATGGCGTCCGCCTCTTCGTGCGCATAACGATAGTTCTCCCCGTACCCCAGCTCTTTCATCAATCGTGTCGGCGCGTTGCGTAAATGCAACGGCACATCGAGCGAACCGAACTCCGGCACATCCGCCTGAGCAGCCTTGGCCGCAAGGTAAACGGCATTGCTCTTGGCCGCACAGGCCAGGAAGACCACCGCCTGGGCCAGGGCGAGCTCACCTTCCGGGCTGCCAAGTCGCTCAAGAACATCCCATGCATTGATCGCGATCTGCAAAGCACGGGGATCGGCATTGCCGATATCCTCGGAGGCCACTCGCGTCATTCTCCGGGCAATGTAAAGTGGATCACAGCCGCCGTCGAGCATGCGCATAAGCCAGTAAAGCGACGCATCCGGGTCCGATCCCCGTACCGATTTGTGTAATGCGGAAATCTGGTCGTAAAAGTACTCGCCTTGCTTGTCGAAAC
This sequence comes from uncultured Woeseiaceae bacterium, assembly GCA_964452235.1. Classification (GTDB taxonomy): domain Bacteria; phylum Pseudomonadota; class Gammaproteobacteria; order Steroidobacterales; family Woeseiaceae; genus IDS-8. The sequence continues at coordinate 8,773 of CAYVLL010000042.1, read as the reverse complement.
GGCGGCGACCGCCGGAGATGACTTCGCTTGCCAGCACGGTATCAATTCGAGAAGTCTGCCCGACCTCGGGCGCCAGATCGGCAGCCAGTTCGAGGAGATTCAGCGCCCGGCGTGCGTCGCCATCGGCGGCGTTGGCAATCAGCTGCAATGATGCATCGTCGGCCTCGACCGAACGCCCGTCAAACGCGGCTTCTGACTGCGCCAATGCATGTTTTAATATCGCCAGCAGTGCGACGTCGTCGAGTGGTTTTAGTACATAGACACGGGCGCGTGACAAAAGCGCGTTGTTGAGTTCGAAAGACGGGTTCTCGGTGGTGGCGCCGATAAACGTCAGTGTGCCGTCTTCAACAAACGGCAAGAACGCGTCTTGCTGCGACTTGCTGAATCGATGCACCTCATCGAGGAAAAGAATCGTCGACTGGCCGCGCAAGTCTCGCAGCTTGCGCGCTTCCGCAACTGCCTGGCGGATATCCTTTACTCCCGCCATCACCGCCGACAAAGCGATGAAATGCGAGTCAGTCGATGCCGCGACAATACGCGCCAGTGTGGTCTTCCCGGTGCCGGGCGGGCCCCAGAAAATCATGGAGTGGGCCCTGCCTTGTTCAATCGCGCTGCGCAATGGCCTGCCCGCGTCCAGCACATGCGACTGGCCGAAAAAATCGTCCAGCGTCGCGGGCCGCATCCGATCAGCCAGCGGTCGACCGGGCGTGCTCGCGGCAGTGGTGCTGTCCTCTGTGAACAGATCGGTCACGAAAAACTCATTGCAGAGTGGGTGCCTCGGCGTGGTTCATGGCGAAAGAGTTTAGCGCAAGCGACAGCCACGCAGCGCTTTGTGGCCAACGTCGCATCAATGCCGTGACGGTTGCGGCTCCAGCCAGTTCTCCACGCGCAGACTCCAGCCGCCTGCCCCGGCAAACGCAATTGCAAGTCCCGCAACAATACCGAACACATTCGCAACCAGATCCATCAGCTCAGCACTGCGATATTCCAGGAAGTACTGACAGACCTCGATCAGGCTACCGAATGCCAGCATGCCGAGGGCAATCCGCCAATAGGCGCGACGTGCGAACTGGCCGGAAAACCAGACCGTCAGGAACGCGAAGGAAATGCCGTGCAACCATTTGTCAGACAGGTAAAAACCGGTCCCCCGCATGTCCGGCATGAACCAGACCGCCGGTGCCAGGGCTGCTACCAGTACAGCAACCATGACCGCAATGCCGGCAACTTGCCAGCGACCTGCGTACCGAAGCGGCAGCATCAGGGCGTCTCGTCAGGCCTAACCGGGACGCCAACCACGTCGACTCCCTGTGGCGGTGAAAAGCGAAAAAGGCTGCTGTCCATTGCCTCATTTACGGACACCTCGTGCATAGCGACGAGCGTCGTCTGCTCGAGATTGTCCGAAAAAATCATGCGAGTCAGCACGTCGTCGGTGAACCCGAGTTCGACCCTGTTAAAGCCGCTGTCCTGATCGTGCGGAATCAGGCGTACCCAGTTCGTACCACGCTCCTCGAAACTGTCGACAATTTCGAAGTCTTCGAGGACATTCTTCGCGCCGCCAAGCAACAATGCCGGAGTGCTGGGAAGAACCTCTGACTGCGGTTTGACCGTGACTTGCGCAAGATCCACGTCGTAGCTCCAGACATTGAGCCCGTCCGCTACCAGAAGCTGCTCGTAAGGCGTCGAGTAGGACCAGCGGAACTGGCCCGGACGTCGAATGTCGAATGTGCCCTCGGAGGTTTCCACGACCTGGTCATCCGCATCGATAAGCGATTGCTCAAAGCGACCGCTCATGGTGACAACATCGTCTACGAAACGCTGGAGGATCGCCTCCGCGTCACCAGCATGCATCTCACCCGCGCAGGCTGCGGCGCTGCCGGCTGGCGACAGCATGTCGACCAGCAGAATCGCACAGAGCACGCCTGGCCAGTGCCCACGAATACAACCTGTAATTATTGAGCGCATCGATTCGTTCTATTCCCTGGCGGGTGGCGGCACCAGCACTTCTCTGGTGCCGTTCGTTTGCAGCGGGCCGACAAGGCCCGCCTGTTCCATGCTTTCGACCATGCGAGCGGCGCGGTTGTAGCCGATCTTGAGGCGGCGTTGTACGCCGGATATCGACGCCTTGCGTGATTCGACGACAATCTGCACAGCCTGATCGTACAGCGGGTCCTGCTCCGCATCCGACGCATCGCCCGGCAGCACCTCAAGACCCGCCAGGCCCGGGGTTTGACCCGACGGTGACTCAAGAATTTCATCGATATAGCGAGGCGAACCGCTTTTTTTCAGATTCCTCACCACGGCATGCACTTCGTGATCGGCCACAAAGGCACCGTGCACACGCACCGGCAGCGAGGTACCGGCGGGCAAATACAGCATATCTCCATGTCCCAGCAGCGTCTCGGCGCCCATCTGGTCGAGAATGGTCCGGCTGTCTACTTTCGCCGATACCTGGAAGGCAATTCGGCAGGGTATGTTGGCCTTGATCAAGCCGGTGATGACGTCGACTGACGGTCGCTGTGTCGCAAGCAGCATATGGATACCCGAGGCCCGGGCTTTTTGCGCCAGACGCGCGATCAACTCCTCCACTTTTTTGCCGACGATCATCATCATATCGGCGAGTTCGTCGATTATGACCACAATAAAAGGCAGCGGCGTCAGCGTTGGGCGTTCGATGGGCCGCTCATCGTCAACAAACGGCGGAACGTCGAAAGTAGGATCGGGAATCGGCTTGCCGGCCTCGATGGCGTCTTTCACCTTGCGGTTGTAACCGCCTATGTTGCGCACGCCGAGCGACGCCATCAAACGGTAACGGCGATCCATCTCGGCGACGCACCAGCGCAGCGCATTGGCAGCTTCCTTCATATCCGTCACAACAGGCGTCAGGAGATGTGGAATGCCCTCGTACACCGACAATTCGAGCATCTTCGGATCGACCATGATGAGCCGCACATGCTCAGGCGTCGCCTTGTAGAGAAGACTTAAGACCATTGCATTGATTGCCACCGACTTCCCGGAGCCGGTCGTGCCGGCGATCAGGAGATGCGGCATACGCGACAGATCCGCAACGACCGAGTTGCCGCCGATATCCTTGCCGAGCGCCAAGGTCAACGGCGACGCCAGCTCGTCATAGGCCTCCGATTTCAGTATTTCGCCCAGCGTTACCAGTTCGCGGTTTTCGTTTGGAATCTCAAGGCCGACGAAGGATTTTCCGGGTATGACTTCGACCACGCGCACGCTCACGACGGACAGGGAACGTGCCAGGTCCTTGGCAAGATTCGAGATCTGGCTCACCTTTACCCCGGGCGCCGGGTCCAGTTCGAAACGTGTGATGATCGGACCGGGCGACACCGATATGACCGCAACATCGATTCCAAAATCCTTCAGCTTGAGTTCGACCAGCCGGGACATCGCATCGAGCGACTCGTCGGAATAGCCTTTTTTCTGTGGCGGCGGATCGTCGAGTAAGGAAAGAGGCGGGAGTTCACCGGCCAACGGCGGTTCGAACAGGGGGACCTGGCGTTCTTTCTCCGCGCGGACACTGGGCACGAGCGGTGCCACGACCGGTTCGATACGCGGCGGCGTCCGACTGGCAACCCGTTTTTTCTCGACATCGATGACGTCCTGCCGTGCCGCCAACTGGCGGCGACCTTCCGCCCGATCACGAAGTTCGCCGAGACGTGCCAAGCCCAGTTCCCATCCTGCCAGGCACCAGCGACCAACGCGATCCATGATGCTGAGCCAGGAAACGCCAAGGAACAGTGACAGGGATGCCAGCCACAGAAAGAACAGCAGCACGCTGGCACCGAGGAGCTTCATCACGGATTGCATGCCGAACCCAACGACCTGCCCGACAATGCCGCCCGCGGTTTCGCGAAACCCGATCGGCGAAAAATGCAGGCTTGCGAGGGCGCAACTTGTAACGAGGGTTGCGAAAAAGCCGCTGAAACGCAGCGCAAAATCAGCCCGGGTCAGTTTTTGCTGGGTCTTTTGCTCACGAAATATCATCCAGCCGAAATAAAACACCATGACGGTAAACAGATACGCCGGCCGACCAAAGAAATTGAACAGGAAATCGGCGATCAACGCACCGAAACGGCCGACACTGTTATTGATCTCGCCGCTGCCGCTCGCCTGGCTGAACCCCGGGTCGCCCGGATCGTAAGTGAACAGCGCCACCCAAAGGATCAGCGCCAGGGCACCGAATACCCACAGCGCCCCTTCACGCAGCGTGCGCACGACCTGGTCGGACAGGCCACTGGTCGGTCGTGCCGGCTGTTGCGCTCTCGCCATATTAATGTAAGTTCAAAGGTCTAATTTGCAATTAACTGATCCTACTATAGTTTAGTGGATTCAGCAGTTAAAAACCGGTGCCGGGGACCTGGCGCTGATTGCGACCGCCCGGTACAGCCTGCAGGGTGGCAGACGTTTTGCCCGTCGACTGCCTTTTGCCTACACTTGAGCTTCGGTCACGACGCTGCGGTCCACTGGCAGACTGCGGGGTTCTTGATTCCATCCGCAACGGGCACATATCCGAAGTACACGACAGTCACTGCTGCAGGTCCGCAGGACAAAATTGAAGGCGAAGTATACATGAGCAATTCCAGGCATTGCCGGGTCCTGATCCTGGGTTCCGGACCAGCCGGCTATTCTGCGGCCGTTTATGCGGCGCGCGCCAACCTGAATCCGCTGATGGTTACCGGTATGGAACAAGGTGGCCAGTTGATGACCACCACCGATGTCGACAACTGGCCCGGCGATGTCGAGGGCCTGCAGGGACCCGAGCTGATGGATCGCATGTTGCGCCACGCAAGGCGTTTTGGTACCGAAGTTGTCAACGATCACATCAACAAGGTCGATCTGCAGACCCGGCCTTTCAAGCTTGATGGCGATGACACGACCTATACCTGCGATGCGCTCATTATCGCGACCGGCGCCACGGCGATGTATTTGGGACTGCCCTCGGAAGAAGCCTTCAAGGGCCGCGGTGTTTCGGCCTGCGCCACCTGCGACGGTTTTTTCTACCGCGGCCAGGACGTTGCGGTAATCGGCGGCGGCAATACCGCCGTTGAAGAAGCCCTGTACCTGAGCAATATTGCTTCCCGGGTGACGCTGGTGCATCGCCGTGATGCGCTCCGTGCTGAGAAAATCCTGCAGAGCCAGCTATTCGAGAAAGCACAATCCGGGAATGTCGATATCCTCTGGGACCATGTAGTCGACGAGGTGTTGGGAGATACGACGGGTGTTACCGGCTTGCGTGTGAAAAGCGTGGCGGATCCAGGCAGGTCGAAGGACCTTGCACTCGCCGGTGTATTTATCGCCATAGGACATCGTCCCAATACCGAATTGTTCGAGGAGCAGCTCGCTATGCGCAACGGCTACATAGTCGTCAAGTCCGGACTTGCGGGCGACGCCACGGCGACCAGTGTGGCCGGCGTGTTTGCCGCGGGTGACGTTGCCGACCAGGTTTACCGCCAGGCTGTTACCTCCGCGGGTGCCGGTTGCATGGCCGCACTGGATGCGGAAAAGTATCTCGACGCTCTCGGCAGTCAAGTAGTTACGGACAGGGCAACCGAGAGATCCACCGAAAACGCCGCCGACCCTGCAGCGGCCTGAAACTTTGACAAAGTGATCCGGTGACGGTCGTTCTAATCGACAGTATTGATGGCGTCGAGGCTGCCGACTGGAATCGACTTGCAGGAGACTGTTATCCCTTCTTGCGACATGAATTTCTGAGCGCGGCTGAACGCAGCGGCTGCGTTGCAGCGGCCACCGGATGGCAACCCCGGCATGTCCTGTTGCGAGATGCCTTGGGCGCTCTTGCAGGTGCCATGCCCTTGTACGAAAAGACGCATTCCTGGGGAGAGTTCGTATTCGACTGGGCCTGGGCGCAGGCCTACCAGCGGGCGGGCATGAACTACTATCCGAAGCTGATTTCGGCAGTACCTTTTACACCAGCTCCCAGTCCACGACTCTTGCTTGCGGAACCCGCCGATCATGAAACCGCAGCGGCCCTGATCGATGCGGCGCTCCGTTATGCCAGTGACGCCGGCTTGTCGTCATTCCATGTACTGTTTCCCGCAGAAAGCGAGTTATCCCGCTTACAACAGGCCGGCTTGCAGCTTCGCAAGGATTGCCAATTTCACTGGCTGAACGGCAACTACACCTCGTTTGAGCAATTCCTGTCAGCCTTCAGCTCCGCCAAACGCAAGAAGGTCAAACGCGACCGTCGGCATGTTGTGGAGCAAGGCATCGCATTTCGCTGGTTAACCGGTGACCAGACGGACGCCGCGATCTGGTCCGATGTCCATGCAATGATCAGCAATACGTTCCTGCGGCGTGGCTCGATGCCATATTTTGATCGCGATTTCTTCATGGAAGTTGCGGCCCGATTGCCGCGCCAGATCCTGGTTGTGCTCGCCGAACAGAGGCGGCAACCGGTCGCAGCAGCTGTCTTCTACCGGGGTGGCGATGCACTGTACGGACGCTACTGGGGTAGCGAGGAGCGTTTCAACGCGCTGCACTTCGAGACCTGTTACTACCAGGGCATCGACTATTGCATCGCCAACGCGATCACGCGCTTCGAACCCGGAACTCAAGGAGAACACAAGATCAGTCGTGGATTTGTGCCAATTGCAACCTGGTCGGCGCACTGGCTGGCGGAGCCGGCGTTTTTTTCAGCCGTCGGCAAATACCTGCGCGACGAACGCCGGTACGTGGATCGGTACATGTCGGCGGTCGACAGTCACAGCCCGTATCGTATGGACCGGCAACCGGAACAGGATGCGCAGGGCACGTGCGTCAATCCATGGTCGTCCGGTACTCCATTGCGCGGGCAATGACCAAACCGCGCATCCAGTGGATCAGCCCGGACGATCCACCTGAGTCATTCCCGTCCGTGAAAAACGCCTTGTCGATGCCTAACGGTCTGCTGGCAGCTGGCGGCGACCTGGCGCCGGAGCGCTTGGTTTACGCTTACCGCCACGCCATATTTCCCTGGTACGACAGCGGCCAGCCGATCCTCTGGTGGTCACCGGATCCGCGCTGTGTGCTGGTCCCCGACGCGTTTCATATTGCGCGCCGGTTTCGCCGCACCCTGCGCAGGTGTCAGTTTCTCGTTAGCTGCAACCAGTCGTTCGCGGACGTCATCAATGCCTGTGCCGCACAGCGCGCCGCGGATCCAGGCACCTGGATCACTGCAGGTATGATCGAGGCGTACATGACATTGCATCGCGAGGGGTGGGCGCATTCCGTGGAGGTGTGGCTGGATCGCACACTCGTTGGCGGCATTTACGGCCTTGCGATCGGTAAGGTCTTCTTCGGCGAGTCGATGTTCAGCGGCGCCAGCGACGCGTCAAAGGTAGCTCTCCTGGCGCTGTCCAGACATCTTGCCGAGCATCAATTCGCCTTGATTGACTGCCAAATGCCGTCACCGCACCTGCTGGGCCTGGGTGCGCAACTGATGCCACGGGACGAATTCGCTGCACTGTTGCAAGTCGCATGCGTCCCGGCGATGAAATTCATGCAATGGCCTGAAACGGAATTTGCCGCAGAGGTGCTTGGTGCCCTATAGCGCTAACCGATTGCAGGCTGCAATTGCAATAGACCGCCTGTTTCTGCACAATTCGCCAGCTAATCGAACTGGACCCTTGGAAATTGGCTAAAGAAGAAGCATTGCAGATGGAAGGCGTGGTCACCGAAACCTTGCCCAACACGACGTTTCGTGTCGAGCTGGAAAACGGCCACGTCGTCACTGCACATATTTCCGGAAAGATGCGCAAGAACTACATTCGCATTCTTACCGGAGACAGCGTTACCGTTGAGTTAACTCCGTACGATCTCAGTAAGGGCCGTATCGTTTACCGCGGCCGATAAGCAACGGCTTTGGCGACACGCTCCTGCAGCGTCACAAAATCCACTCAGTCATTCGTCAGCTTTTCGAGCGCCTTGCGTGCAGGCTCCATCTCGAGTTCGAGATTGCCGTCGTTGCCGACCGTCACCCGCACATGCCCGCCTTCGGAGAGGCTGCCAAACAGCAGTTCTTCCGCCAGCGGCCGCTTGATGTGGTCCTGGATAACGCGCGCCATCGGCCTTGCACCCATTTTCGGGTCATAGCCGCGCTCTGCAATCCAGTACCTTGCCGGGTCGTCCAGCTCAAGCGTTACGTTGCTGGAACTCAACTTCGCTTCAAGCTCCACAACCAGCTTGTCGACGACTCGTGCAACGGATCGCGCATCGAGTGACGCAAACTGGATGATGGCATCGATGCGATTGCGAAACTCCGGCGTAAACGACTTCTTGATGATAGAGAGGCCATCACTCGAGTGATCCTGCTGTGTAAAACCGATGGAGGCACGTGACATTTCCTGCGCGCCCGCATTCGTCGTCATCACCAGGATCACATTGCGAAACACGGCCTTGCGCCCGTTGTTATCCGTCAGTGTGCCATGGTCCATTACCTGCAGCAGCAGGTTGAATACTTCCGGATGTGCTTTCTCGATCTCGTCGAGCAACACGACCGCATGCGGATTCTTGGTCACCGCCTCAGTCAATAGCCCACCCTGATCGAAACCGACGTAACCCGGTGGTGCTCCGATCAGGCGCGATACGGTGTGGCGCTCCATATACTCCGACATGTCGAATCGAATCAGTTCGACGCCCATCAACAACGCCAGTTGACGAGTGACTTCGGTCTTGCCCACGCCCGTTGGCCCCGCAAACAGGAATGAGCCAATCGGCTTGGAATCTTCGGTAAGCCCGGATCGCGCCATCTTGA
>CAYVLL010000041.1:0-14498 GCA_964452235.1 uncultured Woeseiaceae bacterium | reverse complement strand
AACCTGGCAACCGAGATCCTCAAGGTATCGGGCGAGGCTATCCTTGTCGTGGATGGCGGCGGCACCATCGTTTTCGTCAATAGCATGGCGGAAGCGTTGTTCGGTTATGGCAGCGATGAACTGGTTGGCCAACGGATCGAGAACCTGATACCGGCCTCGACGAGGCCCAGGCACGAACAGCTAAGGCGGGATTACAGCAAGTCGCCACACGCAAGGCCCCTGCTGTCCGGCCTGAGTCTCGAAGCGCTGCACAAGGATGGCACAGTTTTTCGGGCTGAGATCGCTCTCACACCATTCCCGTCCACGAATGGTGTGCACGTCGTAAGTACCATCCGCAAGACAGACTCGACAAATGTTTCGGAAGCGTTTTTCCGCAATCTGCTGGATGCGGCGCCGGATGCGATGGTAATTGCCGACGCCCACGGAAAGATCGCGATCGTCAATGCGCGGACCGAGCAGATGTTTGGCTACCCGCGCGAACAGCTTCTTGGAAACAGCATAGAAATGTTGATGCCGGCGCGCTTCCACGAGCGTCACCGGCACCATCGAACCGGGTACGTCGCCGAGCCGAAATTGCGCGAGATGGGCGTTGGTATGGAGCTGGCCGGGCTGCGAAAGGACGGCAACGAGTTTTCGGTTGAAATCAGCCTGAGCCCGATCAACACATCGAGCGGCCTGTTCGTTTCCAGCGTCATTCGAGATGTGACCGATCGACGGCATATGGAGCTGGCATTGATCAGTGCCCGGCAGGCAGCGGAGCGTGCCAACAAGGCGAATTCTGCGTTCCTTGCCGCCGCCAGCCACGATTTGCGGCAGCCTGTGCAAGCGCTCACTTTACTGAATGGTGCGTTGCGCCGCAGCGTTAGCGAGCCGATGGCATTGGAGATCATCCAGAGCCAACAGGATTCGCTGGACGGCATGACCAATCTGCTGAATTCCCTGCTGGATATCAGCCGGCTCGATGCCGGGGCCGTCCAACCGGAGGTCGAGGATTTTCCGCTGGGTCGTTTGCTTGGCCGGTTGTCCGCGGAATTTTCGCGCCAGGCAAAAAAGAAGGGGCTGGTTTTTCGTACTGATCAATGCGACCTGGTCGTTCGCAGTGACCCCAATCTGCTGGCGGAGATCATCCAGAATCTGGTTTCGAACGCGATCCGATATACGAAGAAAGGTAGCGTGAGTCTTCGATGCAGTGAGCAGGAAAGCACGGCCTGCGTCACGGTAGTCGACACGGGTATCGGCATCGAACCGGACCAGTTCGAGAACATATTCCGGGAGTTTCACCAGATCCGTTCGCCCGGTGGCAAGCAAGAGGGAGTGGGTCTTGGGCTTGCAATTACGCGGCGCCTCGCCGATCTGCTGGGCCACGAAATCCGGGTGGAGTCAACGCCGGGCCACGGCTCGAGTTTCTCCATTTCGGTACCGCTTTCAACATTGCGGCAACCTTCGCCCGACCCGGAAACGTCGCAGCAAAAAGTGCACGGACTTGCTCCACAGGGACTCGTCCTGTTGATCGAGGACGATGAAAAGGTGGCACAGGCATGGGCTCTATTGCTGCGATCGGAAGGGTTTCAAGTACTCATCGCCGGATCCGCGAGTGACGCGCGTGCGCAAATCCGGAACCTGCCTGAACCGCCGCGACTCATCATCTCCGACTATCATCTTCCGGAGGGCACGAACGGCATTGCTACGGTCGCGGCACTTCGAAGCGACTTTGTTCGCAAGGTGCCCGCTTTCATCGTTACCGGGGATACATCGAAGATCAGCTATGACCCTCTTGATCTCGATAATACGGTCATCATGCGCAAGCCGGTGAACCCGGATCACATGTTGCGTCTCGCACGAGAGGCAATCCTGTCCGGCTCTGTCGAAAACTGAGTCCAGGCTGTTCGCCGTTCGCTGTTTCAGCTAGTCTCGCCAAGTGGCTGTCCCGTGTAGGTGAACGTACCTATTGTCTGTGGCGCAGGGTTTGGCAGACTGAAGTTCAATATCAGCAAAATGTGGGTCCATGCCCCAGCCCCAACCAGCCTCGCGGGTTCGCGGCGCAGCATTGCCGATCGCCGCTGCAATCGTCGTCGCAAGCGCTGCAGGTGCCGCTGAGAACACGCCGCAGAAAATCAGTACAGTCGTACTGACCGATGAGATTGTCGTGGTTGCGAACAAGGCCGAACGCCATCGGCGAGAGGTCGCAGCCGCTGTCACAGCGCTCACGAGAGACGAAATTAATGCGGATCTCTCGTTGAGTCTTGCAGACGCTTTGCGCTACACGCCCGGCATTGATTACGAAGCTTCCAACATCCGTTTTGGCACTGAAGGGGTCAACATACGCGGGATTGGCGGCAACCGCGTTGCACTGCTAATCGACGGCATACCCCTGGGCGATCAGTTTCAAGTCGGCAACTTTTCCAATGCCACGCGCGACTTCATCGACTCCGGCCTGATCCAGCGTGCCGAAGTTCTGCACGGACCCGCGTCTGCGTTGTACGGCAGCGCAGCTATTGGAGGGGTACTGGCGGTCAGTACCCCGGACCCTGCGGATATCGCAGGCACTTCAGGGCGAGGCGCAGCGCTTACGACAGCTTGGCGCGAAGCAGATACCAGCGGACACCTGACTGGTTTGTTCGCAATGGGGGACGCCGGTCGAGGGCTACTGCTCGCTGGCGGTGTGCGTGACGGTTCTGCTGCCGATAGTTCAGCACTGCCAGACCCGCTTGACAGCAGAGACTTCCGGCGGAGTTCGGCCCTGGTGAAGTTTGTAGCCGATGATGCGGCGGGACGGAGCTGGCGTGCGGGCCTTGTACATCAAGGTGCGGTCGTTGACACCAATCTCACGTCGATGCTGGGATCCGGTCGCTTCGCGACGACGACTTTACTGCAAGGGGACGATGATCATCGCCTGGATGTTCTCTATGCCGAGCTGGGATTCGGTGCACCCGATACTTTTGTTGATGCGGGCACGCTGCGTGGCTACTACGGGGCTTCAACCGTCGACCAATACACACTGGATGAACGTGCACTGGCAGTCCGGCCGGTCTCGATCGATCGTCGTTTCCGGTATGAACAGCAGTTTCGCGGGGTCGAACTCAACCTGCAAAAGGATTGGCAAACCGGTCGGGTGACGCATCGTCTGGTTTCCGGTCTGGAGTTTCGGCGCACCACCACTGAGGAGTTTCGCGACGGCACGGAGACTGGCCTGAACGACGGCGTTTCCAGCAAGACAATTCTCGGGGAGGCATTTCCTTTGCGGGACTTTCCGGTCACTGGAACAACGGCTTGGGGAGCCTATCTCGAGGACAGCCTGTCTATTGGCGACTGGCGCCTGATCATGGCGCTGCGTGCTGACCGTTATGAACTTTCGCCGCAGCCGGATGCGATATTCAATGAAGACAATCCGCAGGTTACTCCGGTTTCACTGGCTGAATCGAACCTGTCGCCGAAAATCGGGATTGTGCGCCGCCTGAATGCTTCTGCCGAGGTCTACATGCAGTATGCGCAAGGCTTCAGAGCACCGCCGTTCGAGGATGCGAACATCGGACTCGATATACCGTTATTCAATATTCGAGCTATCCCGAATCCGGACCTTCGATCTGAGACCTCGCAGGGTTTCGATGCCGGCTTGCGCTGGACCGGTTCCGAATCGCAGGCACATATCGGCATATTCCATACCCGCTACCGCGACTTCATCGAAACCAAAGTAAGACTGGGTGCGGACCCCGTTAGCGGACGCATCCTGTTCCAATCGCAGAATCTCAGTCAGGCGCGCATCGAAGGGATCGAGGGCGGCGGAAGCGCTCAACTGGCTGGCTGGCTGCAATCGTTTGCCATCGATGGGTCATTCTATGCAGCCCGCGGCGAGAATCGGGACACGAACGAAGCATTGAATTCGGTGGGCCCGGCCCAGGCCGTACTGGGATTCAGCTGGATGCAAGCGGACGGGCGACGTCAGGTCCGGTTAATGGGCACGTTTACCAAGAGCTGGACAGAGCGCGACGAAACCGCGGGCGAACTGTTCCAACCACCCGGCTATGCACTCATTGATGTGCTCGTAACCCAGATGGTCGGCAAGCACGTAGTCATGCGAGCCGGCCTCATAAACCTTACGAACCGCCAACACTGGTACTGGTCCGGCATTCGTGGACTGGCGCCTGACGACCCGGTCTTGCCGTCACTGGCATCACCGGGCCGCAACCTGGTCGTCAGTATCGAAATGAACTGGCAGTAAACAATGCAGGAGTAACGTCATGCACCTGAATACAGTTTTTACCCGGGGTCCTTTCCGGGCAATTCTCGCACTCTGCCTGGCAAGCCTGCTGGGCTGCAGCCCGGATGACGGCGCGGTGCGCGAGCAGCGGGCGGCTGCCCCAGGCGCCACGGCTGTACACCAGGCTGAGGTGGCAAGCGGTCAGCTCGGCGACGTCATGCATCGTGGGGAACAGGCATACCTGGCGAACTGTGCTGCCTGTCATCAGGCCAATGGGCAGGGAATGCGTGGTGTTTTTCCGCCGCTCGCGGAGTCGGACTATCTCGAGCGTGATCGGACAGAGGTACTGACGGTTGCAATGTTCGGATTATCAGGCCCGATTGTCGTAAACGAGGTCGAGTACAACGCCGTCATGCCGAGTATGGGGCACCTGAGTGACCAGCAGCTCGCCGACACGATGACCTATGTATTCAATTCATGGGGCAATGATTATGCGGCCGTGAGCGTCGCCGAAGTGGCAGCACTCCGCGAGGCAACCGGCAATGTTGATCGCGCCACCGGCCAGCCGCATGCCGGCGCGACCGAAGCCGAATTACGCTATCGCGGAACGGCGTCACCGGCCGGCGAGGGTGCACGTGGCGAACGCAGTGCCGATGGTCCGGATCTGACCGATGAAGAGTACCAGTTGGCGACCCGGGTTTACTTTGAACGCTGCGCCGGTTGTCACGGCGTGTTGCGCAAAGGCGCCACTGGCACGCCGTTGACGCCGGATATTACAAGGGTAAAGGGCACTGAGTATCTCAAGGCGCTGATAACCTACGGGTCGCCGGCAGGCATGCCAAACTGGGGCAGTTCCGGAGAGCTCAGCGCGACAGAGATCGATGCAATGGCGAGATTCCTGCAACAGGAACCGCCGTCGCCGCCCGAATTCGGCATGGCAGAAATGCGCCAGAGCTGGAACTTACTCGTCAAGCCCGAGGACCGGCCAACAGAGCCCCGGCATGACCGCAATATCGAGAATTTCTTTGCGGTGACGCTGCGGGATGCGGGACAGGTTGCCATCATCGACGGCGACACAAAGGAAGTGATCAGTATCCTGCCGACGGGATACGCCGTGCATATTTCGAGGCCATCAGCGTCCGCGCGTTACGTGTTTACCATTGGCCGCGATGGCAAGGTCGACATTATTGATTTATGGATGAACCCGCCGGCTATTGTGGCGGAGATCAAGATCGGGCTGGAGGCACGATCGGTCGAAACGTCCAAATTTGCGGGCTATGAAGACCAGCTTGCTATCGCCGGCGCCTATTGGCCGCCACAGTTCGTACTCATGGATGGTGATACGCTGGAACCGCTGAAGATTGTTTCAACGCGCGGCATGACCGTTGATACCCAGGAGTACCATCCTGAGCCACGCGTGGCGGCAATTGTGGCGTCGCACGAGCATCCGGAATTCATCGTCAATGTCAAAGAGACCGGGCATATCCTGTTGGTCAATTACAGCGATATTGATGCGCTGACCATTACGGACATCGAAGCGGCACGCTTCCTCCACGATGGCGGCTGGGATCGCAGCAAACGTTACTTCCTGACCGCCGCCAACCAGTCCGACAAGATTGCCGTAGTTGACTCGCGTGAGCGTAAGCTAGCGGCACTTGTTGACGTGGAAAAGATTCCGCATCCGGGCCGTGGCGCGAACATTGATGATCCGGAGTTCGGTCCGGTATGGATTACGAGTGCTCTTGGCAACGCGAACGTGACCTTCCTGGGTACGGATCCCGCCGGTCGTCCTGATGAAGCATGGAAGTCCGTTCGAGTTTTGCAAGGTCAGGGCGGCGGGTCGTTGTTCGTCAAATCGCATCCGGAATCGAGCAATTTGTGGGTTGATTCACCGTTGAACCCGGATGAGGCCATAGCCCAGAGCGTTGCTGTATTCGACATCAACGATCTGGACGCGGGCTACGAGGTCTTGCCGATCGCCGACTGGGCCGAACTCGGTGACGGACCGAAACGTGTCGTGCAACCGGAGTTCAACATGGCCGGTGATGAAGTCTGGTTCTCGGTGTGGAGCGGCAAGGAAGAAGAATCCGCCATCGTCGTGGTCGATGACAAGACGCGAACCCTGAAGCACGTCATCAAGGGTCCCGAGATCGTGACGCCGACGGGCAAGTTCAATATCTTCAATACCGTCAACGACGTTTATTGAGTTGTCGAATGCGTTGACTCGGACGGCGCTGCCTGCTGTGCTCGTTCTGGCAGGCAGCGTCGCCCTCGCCGGCGATGAGCAGGCACTCAGCCTTGCAGAGGCCATCTCTGGCGGCCAGGCAGGTGTCGCACTCCGGTATCGATTCGAGCATGTCGATCAGGATGGCTTTGCTGAAGTTGCGAATGCGTCGACGTTGCGGCTGCGGCTCAACTTTCGTACTGGCTTCTGGAATGACTGGAAGGCCTTCGGCGAATTCGATTACGTAGGCCACCTTGGCGTCGATGATTTCAACAGCGGTGGTGGAACGAGTCCGGGACGTATGCAGTATCCGGTCGTTGCAGATCCGGACGGAGCGGATCTCAATCAGCTCCATGTCGACTACCACGGACTGGCGGACTGGCGCTGGCGGGTTGGGCGACAACGTATCCTGTTGGATGATCAGCGGTTTGTTGGTGGTGTCGGATGGCGACAGAACGAACAGACGTTCGACGCCGTTAGTGCATTCTACGATGGCCTCGCAAACATCGAAGTCAATTATGCCTACGTAGCCAATGTCAATCGCATCTTTGGTGATACGGTAGCGGCTGGCGATCACCGGATGAATACTCACTTGCTCAATGCGCGCATGAAACTGAGCGACAGAATCAGCGCGACGCCCTACGCCTATTACGTAAACAATGACGACGATCCGGCGGCGTCAACAGCAACGCTTGGCGTCCGCCTTGCGGGCAACCTGGCGTTTGAACGAAGTGCAATGTCGTACCTTGCGGAGATTGCAAGACAATCCGATACGGGCAACGCACCGACAACGTTTAACGCCAGTTTCCTGCATCTGGATGCGCTCTGGACAATGAACGGTGGCCTGTCAGTGGGCGCGGGGTTCGAGTTGCTGGGAGGCAGCCAGGCTTTCGTTGGGCAGGCGTTTCGCACGCCGCTCGCAACGTTGCACGCCTTCCAGGGATGGGCGGACCAGTTTCTCGTTACTCCGGACGCGGGCATCGTGGATATATATGGCAAGCTGGGCTACCGGTTCGGCGACTGGCAAGCCCAGATCGTCTATCATGATTTCTCTGCCGAATCCGGCAATGTCAGCTTCGGTCGGGAAATTGACCTGTCAATCGAGCGCAAATTTTCGGAGCGCTACGGGCTCCTGTTGAAATCGGCACTGTTCCAGGCCGAGTCAACACCGTACGCGGACACCAACAAGTACTGGCTGACGCTCACCGCCGACTACTGATCCGGGTCGGACCTCAGCAACTGACCGATTTTCATAATATTTCCTGAGGTCCGACCCCAGGTGGGGAGGTCCGACCCGAGGTGGGTGCGGCGTGGGTGGTTCGCTTATAATCCGCGCCCATGCGTAATTTCCTGAATGAGCTTCGGCGGCGCAATGTGCTGCGGGTTGCCGCAGCCTATGCGCTCACCGCGTGGATCATCATCGAGGCGGGCTCGGTATTGTTGCCGACTTTCGGTGGTTCCGAGCGACTGTTCCGGATTTACACCATTGTGGTTATTGCGGGATTCGTCGTTTCTGTCATTCTCGCGTGGCTGTTCGAGTGGACGCCCGAAGGCGTTAAGCTCGATCGCAACGTCGATCAACAAGCGCCGTCCGCGAGGCGTTCCAATCAGAGAATGAACTACGCCATCATCGCTCTGCTGGTCGTGGCGTTGACCATATCCATTTCGTTTAACGTCCGGTCCCCCAAGCAGTCGGCGGCGAGTTCCATTGCGGTGCTGCCCTTCACGAGCCGCAGCGCGAACCCGGACAATCAGCTTTTCGCGGACGGGATTCACGACGACCTGCTGACCCGCCTCGCGAGTATCCAGGCGCTGAAAGTCATCTCCCGTACGTCTGTAATGGGCTACCGCGATACAACGAAAAACCTTAGGCAGATCGGCGAAGAACTCGGTGTCGAAACTATCCTCGAAGGTGCCGTGCAGCGTATCGGAGACAGCGTCCGCATCAACATGCAGCTTATCGATGCCAGTACTGACGACCATCTCTGGGCGAACACCTACGAACGGCAGCTCACGATGGAGAACATTTTCTCGATTCAGAGTGAAATTTCCGAAGCGGTCGCCGTGGCGCTGCGGGCGACCCTGTCGCACGAGGAGCAAGTCCGTGTTGCGGCGATGCCAACTGCCGACCTGCGTGCTTACCGACTCTACAAGGAGGCCAAATCCAACCTGTACCTGCGTCGGCTGGAGACCTTGCGTATGGCCCGCGAGCAGTTCGAGGAAGCACTGGCCCTCGATCCGGCTTACGCAGAAGCTAATGCAGGACTGGCTGAAAGCACACTGTTGCTGTGGATCAATCACAACGACCTGCCTCAGGAGCAAGCTATAGCCGCAGCACGGCGCAGCCTTGATACAGCGCTGCAACTTGACCCAAATCTTGCCGATGCGTATGCGATTCTCGGCTTGATGCATTCAACGCTCTGGGCACATACCATGACCGGTGACGAAAATGCCGATGCCGAAGCGGCTTTTCGTCGTGCTATTGCGCTGAACCCGAATCATTCCAGCGCCTACATGTGGTTTGCATCACTGCGAGCCAATGAAGATCGCCTGGATGAAGCGATCGAGCTCTATCAGAAGTCACTGGAGCTCGATCCGCTCGCGCGCATCCCGTACTCGAATCTGCCACAGGTTTACTCAAAAAAAGGATTGCATCGACAAGCCATGCAACTTTGGCTCGAAGCTGTGCGCATTCACAACGACTGGCCGACGGTCTACCAGTATGTTGCGGTCGAATTATGGGGACTGGGTCGTTTTGACGAAGCTTTCGCCTGGCACGCCCGGTTCGCCGAACTGGCCGAGGATCCGTCGAGTGGTGCAAACATCGACCTGGGTGTCATGATCGAATTCGGTGAATTCGAAAGAGCCGAGGCTACGCTGGGCAAATATCCGGAATCGCACATGTTCTACCCGGCAGTGGACGGTTTTCGTGCGTTGCTGGATGGAAAATACCTTGAGGCGTCGCAGTATTTTACCGGGTTAATCGAGTCAGAGACTATTCCGGGCAAGTTTCTCTATGACCTGGTCTCCGATTCTGCTTTATTGGCCGGGGACCTGGATGTAGCGCGGAAGTATATCTTGCTGAGTGCCCCTCTTCTCGGAGGCGACACCACCAACAGGGTTAATCTCACGACATCGCGAAATGCCGTCAAGCTTGCCTACATCGACCAGCAGCAGGGCCGCCACGCGTCGGCGGCCGACATGCTCAACCGGACGCTCGAGGTAATAAGTGAATCACCACGCCTCGGCACTTACGGTTACGGCATCCGCGACGTGCAAATCTATGTGTTACTTGGCAGGAGAGAGGAGGCATTGGCTGCGTTTCGCGACGCCATCGATGAAGGTTTCCGGGGATCGCTGATGTTCGACGGCTGGCCACTTTTTTCGGACCCGTATCTCGAGAGCATCCGCGACGATCCACGATTCGTGGTTATGAAGGACGAACTCGACGGCTATCTGGCCGTCATGCGCGACCGCCTGTTCGAAGCCGAAGCCAACGACAATCTAGCCGCCCTGCGCGCCATCGCCGGCACCATTTAACGGGGTCGGACCTCAGTAACTACATGTAAAATATAGAGAATTCGTTGCCCTCGGCTGCACTCGTGCTTCAGGCCGCTGCCTCCCGATCGAGTTCGACAGGCGTATGAAACCAGTCCGGCTTGATTATCAGAAGATCGCAGGGCAAGTGCTCCAGCGTACGCTCGGCAGTTGCACCGATAAACAATCGCTTCAATCGGTTTCGGGCCACAGCACCCATGACCACAACCGACGCCTTAAGATCACGGGCAAGTTCCGGCAACTCCTGGTGTGTGAGACCTGAAACCAGGTGCAATTTGTCGCTATTGATCTCATGAAAATCGGTCACTTCATTAAACCGTTTCTCGTGTTGTGCCCGCATCTCCTTTTCGATTGCATCGAAAGGTAACGATACCGGTATGTAGGCATTGGCAGTCGCAGTTGCTACGGCGATACGGGGATCGTAGGCGTGGAAAGCATGCACTGTACCGCCAGTCGCCGATGCCAGCGACTTGCTGATATCGAGGATCTCATCGTCGAGTGCCGCTGGTTTGTCATTCTCGTTCATTGGATCGATTGCGGCGATAATCACCGGTTTGCCGAGAAGGTCAAACGGCTTGACCAGCCAAAGTGGAGAGGCGCAGGTACGAATCAGGTTCCAGTCGGTATTCGTCAGCAAGGTGCGGGAGACGGCTGAGTGATGGTGCGTATCCTTGAAAACAATGTCCGCGTCAATCGCGGCTGCGTGGCGTACGATGCCTTCATGCAGCGGATGATCCCAGGCGACTGACGTTTGTACGGTAATTCCTTCCTGTCTCAACGGACCTGCTGTGTGTTCGAGACGTTTCTCGTAACCCTCAAGGACTTCGCGTCGCGCCGCACTCAGCGAATGTGAGTCAAAGAACCGGTCTCCGCTGAGGTACTCATTGTAGTAACAGATCAATAGCTCGAGTTGTGCGCCAGTGCAGGAGGCCAGCCAGGCGGCGCGATGCAGGGCCGGCTGTACGTCGGAGGTCGGGTCGACGACGCACAGGATGCGAGAAATCTTCTTCATGGTGGCAACCGACTGTCAGAGATACCTGACAGGGAGCGTAGTGCTAAAGCCTGTCGCCGCCAATAAGGCCTCATCCTTAAGGTCCTTCGGTAACTACGTAGTTACTCCCTCCAGATTCATGCGCACAAGGTCGGCTAGCGAGGCCGCCTGCATTTTCTCCATGACCCGGGCGCGGTGAATCTCCACCGTACGCTGGCTGACGCCCAGTTCAAAGGCAATAATCTTGTTGGGCTTGCCGGTGACGACCAGGTCCATGACCTGTCGCTCCCGCCGGGTCAACTTCAGCAGGCGGCCGACGACATCGGAACGTTTCTGCTGTTCAGCACGTTTCCTGCGGTCAGCACGCATCGCCAGCCCTATTCGGTCCAGCAGGTCCTGTTCCCGAAACGGCTTCTGGATGAAATCGAACGCGCCGTTTTGCATGGCTTCGACCGCCATTGGCACATCACCATGCCCAGTGATGAAGATTATGGGCAGAGTGCTGCCGAGTTCCTTCATTTTGTCTTGCAGCTCGAAACCGCCAATGCCAGGCATGCGGATATCCAGCACGAGACAACCTTCACGGTCGTTTGAATATGATTCAAGAAATTCATCGGCGGAATGAAAAGTCTCACACGGTTGCCCGACGGAACGCATCAGCAATTCCATCGCATGACGAATTGCCTCGTCGTCATCTACGATGAATACGGTCGATTGTGTGTCCATTTCCTTGCAATTGTACCGTAGCTACAATGGCGCTTGCTGTTGTTTGAGCAGAGCGACTTCCGGGACCGGAAAACATTGCCGCGACAGGGACGATGGTGTCTTGGTCCGCAGCATCCAGGTGGTGCTACGGCGCCGCACCTTGACGTCATGTCAGAACGACACGTATGGTCTCCGCTGGCGACGCCACGATTTTCCCGGTGGCGCGGCTGTGGGCCTCTTTAGGAGTGTCGAGATGACCGACAATCCCGAACTTGTTCTGATCGCGATAGTCATCATTATCATGGTGTTGATCTTCGCGATGGTGTGGTTCGTTTTTCTGGTGCCGATGGAAAAGGGCCTTCACCAGCGCCGCATGCAACTCATTCAGAAGAAATTGCAGCAGAATGAAGAAAGACTGAGGCAAAAGGATGGCAATACAGGGGGTGGCCGCAGGGACAACAGCGATGTCGACAACGCATCAACAGGCTAGGCATCGGTGAGAACTTCATCACTCCGAAACCATACGAAAACAACCAGCGTGCTCGCGCTGCTCTACCTGACAGTCATTGCCGGATGTGCGCCTCAAGCAGCGCCGACCGCGGTCGAGGTTGTCGACCGCATGTTGAACGCGCTCGGCAGCGAGCGTGCGCGCGACAATGTGCGCGGCTTGAGAACGGTTGCCGAGGGCAGCGGGCCTGATGGCCACTTTGTCACCACGGTCACGTCGCTACGACCCGACACTGTACATTTCCACCAGCAAACGGGGCTGGGAGCGACGGAGATCTGGAGCACTCCGGATCGTACCTGGGGCGGCTCCAATCAGGAAGCCTATGCGGAACTCGCCCCTGCTGTGCGCGCGTTGGTCAGGCGCCATGAATTTCATTTGATGCTGATCGACATGCCGAACCGGTTTTCGGATTTCGCGATGCAGGGGGAGGACCGGGTGGGTGACAGTCCGTGCCTGCGCATAACAATGGCCGACGAGTTCGGGGCCGCTGCCTCCGTTTGCATTGACCAGGCGGATTGGCTGCCGGTTGAACTTCGCCTTGCTACGGAGCGGGCCGACGGACCGATTCGTATCGAGTTCGCCGATTGGCAGGCGGTTGACGGGATCAACTGGTTTCAGGCTTTCCGTTTGATCGACAGTTCAGATGACTTCAGTTACGAATTCAAGGAAATAGAGACGAGCAGCTATGGCCAGGACGCGGATATCGCACCACCGGCGCTGCCGCGGCCCGAAAGGGGCGAATCATGACGACACAGGGAACGGCGTTGCTCCTCATCGACATTCAGACCGGACTCGATGATCCGAAATGGGGCAAGCGTAACAACGCCGATGCCGAGTCCAATATTTCCCGGCTTCTCGCTGCCTGGCGAAGGCAGGGCTTGCCGGTCATTCACGTACAACATCACTCGCAGAACGCCCAATCTCCATTACGTCCGGATCAACCCGGCGTGAAGTTCAAGCCAGAAGCAGTGCCGAGTGCTGGTGAACCGGTATTTACCAAAACCGTAAACAGCGCGTTCATCGGCACTGAGCTCGAAAGCTATCTGCGCGACCGGGACATTGCCGCACTCGTGATTGTTGGCCTGACGACCGACCATTGCGTCTCGACGACGACGCGCATGGCCGGAAATCTCGGCTTCAACGTTACACTGGTCGACGATGCTACGGCCACCTTCGAGAGAACCGATCACCGCGGACGATATTTCAGCGCCGACCAGATGCATGCTGCGCACCTCGCAAGCCTTAATGATGAGTTCTGCCGTGTCCTGTCCACGGACGAAGTCCTGTCGTCGGCCTGATTCAGGCGTCCAGTGAAATCGACCCTCGTATCATTCCTGATTATCGCGATTCTGGTCTACGCGGGACTGTGCCTCTATCTTTATCTGGTGCAGCGCTCGCTCATGTATTTTCCGACGCCACCGGCCCGCAACGTACCGGCAGAACGACTGTCGATTGACAGCGGGAACGCGAACGTTATCGTATGGCGATTGCACGGCGAAAAGCGCAACGCAATTCTGTATTTTGGTGGTAATGCTGAAGACGTGGCGTTGAATGTGCCGGAGTTCACCGCGTGGTTCGGCCAATTCTCCGTCTATCTCGTTAATTATCGCGGCTACGGCGGCAGCAGCGGGAGCCCCTCTGAATCCGCACTGTATATGGATGCCGAAGCGGTTTTCGACTTCGCCAGCGCTCGTCATGCAGGGGTCGCCGTTATCGGGCGAAGTCTCGGCAGCGGCGTTGCAACTCATTTAGCATCGGTACGCAAGGTCGAGAGACTCGTGCTCGTAAGCCCAGCCGCAAGTTTTACAGCGCTTGCCCAGGAGTTTTATCCACTGTTTCCGACCTCGTTGTTGCTCAAGGATCGGTACGACTCGTTGTCGCGCGCCGGCAGGATTTCAGCGCCTGTGCTGTTACTCATTGCGCAGCACGATCGGATAATACCGCCAGAGCATTCGCTGAAATTGGCGAACGCGTTCGATCAGTCGCTGGTGCGAACCCGCACCATCGCAAACACCGACCACAATTCGATTGGAGCATCGCAGGAGTACGGCCCTGCGCTTAGCGGGTTCCTGAATGAGTCCCTGCCTCAGTAACCGGGAAAGACGTGAGGCACTATAGTGAATACCATGGCTACAGAGCGTCTGATGCTGCGTCCGTTTACGCTGGACGACACTGGCATCGTCATAGCGGTGTTGAATGACCCGGACTTCATGCGCTTCGTGGGCGACCGGCAGGTTCGAACGGAAGACGACGCCAGGACGTACCTCCACAACGGGCCTCTGGACAGTTACGCGAAACACGGTTTCGGTCTTTA
>CAYVLL010000040.1:0-14639 GCA_964452235.1 uncultured Woeseiaceae bacterium | reverse complement strand
GACAGAGCCACTTGCCGAGGAATGTGTTCTCGGCCCAGCTCGAACGGCACAGGCGTGGTCGGTTTGCTTCTCGTGTGTCGGAAAGTGCCGGATGCTCGGGCGCGATGCCGCTGTCGATCACACCAATGACGATGCCATCGCCATCCAGCCCTGGCGCACCGCGCAAACCCGTCGATTCCTCGAAAAGCCCGAGAAACCGGGGGCTGTAGCTGGTGCCGAGTGGCCGCACCTCATCCTCCCATACATGCAACACGTTCGGGATTTGCAGCAGCTTGTGGGCATCGGCCGGCGTCATGCGCGCGGCAAAGCCGTTCAGGCTGTAACGATAGCTGTAGATTTTCTCCGTGGAAGGTCCGAGGCGCGCAAGCACTGCGTCCTGTTCGTCCCCGAGTCTCTGCGCGTAGCTTTCGACGCCCGCAATGGACTTGTTGAAAGTCGCCGGCGCGCTACCCTGGCGTGCGCCCGTCGGTTTACCGGCCACCCGCAGTTGTTGCGCGGCATAGTGTTCGGCCGCTGACGGCGACTTCAGCTGGACGATGTAGATTTTTGCAGTCCCGCCGTTCTCATCGGTGCCGGCAAGCCGAATGCCATATGCCGGGCCAGCATCCTGCAATCGACTGTCAAAGTCGGCCGATGCGCCGGCAGCCAGCAAGCCGCTGCAAAGAATGACCAGTGTCGAGAATTTCACGGAGAATCCGCATGCCGATGCTCCGTCCGGAGTATCGATCGCCAAGCCATGGAATGCCGCCCCTCTGCGAGCGTGCTTCCGTGCCGCTCGGCGTGCCTTCCAACCTATAGAACAAGCAATAGAACTAACCAGTGTAAATCCCGGTTTTGCAAGGAACTTACCATAGACGGCGGACGGGCCGCCAGCGGCCGTTGTGTGGCCAGGTAGCGACACGTTGCCGACCCACGACCCCCCGCGAGAGCGGGCTGGTCCGGCCTAGCTGCCCGCCAGCCAGTCGCGCGGGCGCAGGTAGTCGGTGTAGAGGCGCTCTTCGGGCGAGCCTGGCTGGGGCTGCCAGTTGTATTGCCAGCGAACCCGCGGCGGCAATGACATCAGGATCGATTCGGTCCGTCCGCCGGATTGCAAGCCGAACAGGGTGCCGCGATCGTAGAGCAGGTTGAATTCGACGTAACGCCCACGCCGATAAAGCTGGAACTCGCGTTCGCGCTCGCCAAACGGCTGCTCCTTGCGTGCCGCGACGATGGGCAGATAAGCAGGCAGGAAGCTGTCGGCGATACTGCGTGTGAACGCGAACGAGTTATTGAATCCGGTTTCGTTGACATCGTCGAAGAACAGGCCGCCTACGCCGCGGGTTTCATTGCGGTGCCTGAGGAAAAAATACTCATCGCACCATTGCTTGTAGCGAGCGTATTTGTCGGTGCCGAAGGGGGCGCAGGCGGCGCGGGCCGTTCGATGCCAGTGCAGAACATCGTCGTGCTGCGGATAGTAGGGAGTCAGGTCGAAACCTCCCCCGAACCACCATACAGGTTCTTCATCGCCTGCACCCGCGGAAAAAAAACGAAAGTTGGCATGGGTCGTCGGCACATAGGGATTCAGCGGATGAAAGACGAGCGACACGCCCATCGCCTGAAACGCCCGCCCGGCCAGTTCCGGCCGCGACTTGGTGGCAGAAGGTGGCATCCGGTCGCCGAATACGTGCGAGAAACCCACGCCGGCCTGTTCGAAGACCCGGCCCTCCGCGAGAACACGGCTGTCGCCACCGCCACCGCCCTCTCGTTGCCAACGGTCGCTCGAAAACCTGGCGCCACCGTCGACTTCTTCAATGGCTGCAACAATCGATCGCTGCAGGTTCACGAGATAGTCCCGGACTTCGTCCACTACGGGTCGCTCTTCGTTCATCAACTGCCGTCCGGTTTCAGCCTGCTGGTCGCAACGTCGCGCCGCTCAGAAGGTCCCGTATTTCGGACGGCCCGGAGGCCGGGCCGCACGGACCTGGAACGATGCAGTCTACTAGATGCCCGAAAGTGCGGCGAAGAACGTGCACATTGCGCACCGGCCGTCGGCCGCTGATATTTGCGCTGGTGGATACCAGCGCTGAGTGAGCGGCACGGCAGAGTTGCGCGGCTACCGGATGCGCGGTGATACGCGCAGCAACTGTCGTGTGGTTGCCACGAACGAGGAGCGGTACAAACGACGATGCGGGTACCACCCAGGTCTGCGGGTGTTCGAGGGAGGACTCGGGAATATGTACACCGGGCGGCAGCTGAATCCAGTGCTGCAACTGTTCAGCATCGGCAGCAATCAGGACCAGACCGAGGGCCGGATCCCGCTTCTTGATGGCCAGTAGCCGGGCAATCGCCTCGTCATCATCCGGGCGGCATCCCAGTCCATAGACGCCTTCAGTCGGATAAGCAATTACGCCGCCTTCACTGACAATGCGCGCCGCTCTTTGTATCGGAATCGACCAGCCCATGTCGTTGCAGGCCCGGGGTTCGCCCGAACCTAATCGCTGTCGGACTGCCTGGAGGGCTTTTTTGAAGGCTTCTTGCGGGCGACCTTCTTTTTATTTTTTTTCTTCGCTGCCTTTTTCCTGGCAGGGGCGGCTTTCGCCACCGATGTCTCGTCACTGGCAGCGGTCTTCGCAGCTGTCTTTTTCTTCTTGCCACGTGCGCCGCGAAGCGGCGCCGCTGCCAGCAATTCCTTGCATTCTTCAAGTGTCAGCGATGCCGGTTCGCGGTCTTTCGGAATCCGGGCATTCTTGGTCTTGTCCGTTACGTACGGCCCGTAGCGCCCATGCAGCACCTGGATGCCGTCGTCGGGGAAATCGCGGATCGTCCGGTTGGCATCGGCGATCCTCTTCTCTTCGATCAGTTCCAGTGCGCGCTCCAGCTGGATAGTGTAGGGATCGTCTTCCCCGCGTATCGAGACAAACTTGTCGCCGTAACGAATGTAGGGGCCAAAACGCCCGACGCTGGCCGAGACAGCCAGGCCTTCCGGCGTTTCCCCGAGCTTGCGCGGCAACTTGAACAACTCCAGCGCCGCTTCCTGCGTGATGTCGTTCATTTTCTGGCCCGGCCGCAAGCCGGCGAACCTGGGCTTCTCTTCGTCATCCTTGGTGCCGATCTGCACGAACGGTCCATAGCGGCCCATGCGGACCGTCATCGGCTTGCCGCTCTTCGGGTCGATGCCGAGGTCGCGGGCTTGCGCGGCCTGCTCACGAGTAACGCTTTGCTCCTTGTCTGTCACAAGCGTCGAGAATGGCTTCCAGAAACTTTCGAGCAGCGGCACAAATTCGCCCTCGCCCAATGAGATGGCATCCAGGTCGTCTTCCAGTCGCGCGGTGAAATCGTAGTCGACGTACTGGGTAAAGTGTTCGGTCAGGAAAGCGATGACGATCCTGCCGATGTCGGTTGGTATGAAGCGCTTACCGTCCATGTCCACGTATTCACGATGGCGCAGGGTGGCGATGATGCTGGCGTAAGTGGACGGTCGCCCGATGCCATACTCTTCCAGCGTTTTTACCAGGCTCGCTTCCGTGAATCGTGGCGGTGGTTCGGTGAAATGTTGCTCCGGTCGCAGCTTGTCGAGCGAAATTACGTCGCCCACTGCGACCTCGGGCAACAGGCGGTCTCCCTCGTCGTCACTGCTGTCATCGCGTCCTTCCTGGTAGACGGCGATGAATCCCGGCTCGACCAGCACGGAACCGTTGGCGCGAAACCGGTGCCCGTCTTCGCGGTCCGGGCCGGCCGCAAATTCCAGCGCAACGGTATCGAAGATCGCCGGCACCATTTGCGACGCGACGGTTCGTTGCCAGATCAGGGTGTATAGCTTGAGTTGGTCCGCGTCGAGCTTGCCCTTGAGGGCATCCGGTGTACGTGCGGCCGACGTCGGTCGAATCGCTTCGTGGGCTTCCTGGGCGTTCTTGGCTTTGCTTTTGTACTCGGGTGACGTCTCCGGGACGTTCGCGGCGCCGTAGCGCTCGCGGATGACCTCACGGATTTCTTCAACGGCAACGGATGCCAGGGTCACGGAATCCGTGCGCATGTAACTGATCAGTCCCACGTTGCCTTCGTCCGGCAGTTCGATGCCTTCATAAAGTCGCTGCGCAACGCGCATTGTTCGCTGCGTGTTAAAGCCGAGCTTGCGGGACGCTTCCTGCTGCAGGGTAGAAGTAGTGAATGGTGCCGCAGGATTTCGCCGGCGCTGCTTCTTGTCGACACTGACGGTTGTCAGTTCGCCAGCGGACGCCTCAAGAATGGTTTTCTCTACTTCGCGAGCCGACTCCTCATTACCGAAGCTGAATTGCTCGACCTTTTCACCGCGGTAGCGCACGAGTCGCGATACA
Organism: uncultured Woeseiaceae bacterium; assembly: GCA_964452235.1. Lineage (GTDB taxonomy): Bacteria > Pseudomonadota > Gammaproteobacteria > Steroidobacterales > Woeseiaceae > IDS-8. Next base: position 10,326 of record CAYVLL010000040.1, on the reverse strand, counting down.
AACGGCTGCGCGTTCTTGCTGACGTCCGCTTCGATCGACCAGTACTCACGCGGCTTGAATGCTTCGATCTCGAGTTCGCGCTCGACAATCATGCGCAGGGCGGGGCTTTGCACCCGACCGGCAGACAGGCCGCGCTGTACTTTTTTCCACAGCAGCGGTGACAGGTTGAATCCGACCAGGTAGTCGAGAGCTCGACGCGCCTGTTGCGCGCTTACCAGGGGGTCCGAGATCGTGCGTGGATGGCCGATCGCTTCCTGGATAGCGTTCTTCGTGATTTCATGGAAAACCACGCGATGTACGGGTTTGCCTTTCAACGCATTTTTCTCGTTCAGCAATTCGACGAGATGCCAGGAGATGGCCTCGCCCTCCCGGTCCGGGTCCGTTGCAAGGTAAAGCGCTTCAGCCTTCTTCAGCCCCCGTATGATGGCATTCACGTGTTTCTCGTTTTTTTCGATGATCTGGTACTTCATCGCAAAGCCATGCTCCGGATCGACCGCCCCTTCCTTGGGAACGAGGTCGCGAACATGACCGTAGGACGCCATGACATCAAAGTCATCGCCAAGGTACTTGCTGATCGTTTTCGCCTTGGCTGGCGATTCGACGATTACCAGATTTTTTACCATGTCGTGCGTAGTTTCCCGGGGACTCTGCGGTTAACGTGGGCCGCAGCAACAAATTGAGCTTAAGTGGGGCGGTTGAATTACATGCTTGCCAGCGGGCTGTCAAGACAGGAATCGCCGGCTGTTGTCGTGAATAGCCCCTAATCGCAGGCCTCGCAGGCAATTACGATTGGTCGAGAATCGGGAGAAGAATGTGAAAAAAAGCGCGAAGTCGCGCAAAGCAGCCCTGTCGGCCAGCGCTACAAAGGCGTCGTGCTGTCAGGTCGTCAGTGCAATGCCCCGCCGCTCTCGTCGAACACGAGGTCTTCCATGCGTGCGTAAGCGAGTTCCTGGCCCGGCTGGCTGAACAGCACCATCAGTACCACCCACTTGATCTGTTCGACATCGATGTCGTGAGTTTCGAGAGCAAGGAGACGATCGATCAGGATCTCCCGTTGCGGCGCCGACAGGATTCCGATCTGCTCGAGGTAGGTGATGAACCCGCGACAGCCGACATCCAGTCGTTCATGTTCTACGGCATTGTAGATTCGGGTACCGTGTCCCGTTTGCGGGCTGTAAATCAGCCCGTCCTGCTTCTCGGCCAGCCCGTCGAGCCAGTCGAGGGCACGATCGATTTCACCGTCTGCGAAGCCGGCTTTCGAAAGCTCGTCGCGAAGCTCATTCTGGTCCGGTTCCGGCTCTTCCTCAGCGTCGATGTACGTTTCAAAAAGATACATCAGGACGTCGAGCACATTCTCTTTCATCCCTGGAGCGACTCCCTATTTTTGAGTACTGGCCGCCATTCAGGGCTTCGATGTCACCCTCAAGCTCCAGGATAAGAAGCATGGAGGAAACCTGCTCGATCGTCAAACCGGATTGGCTCGCGAGTTGGTCCGCTGTCACCGGATCGTGTCCCAGGGCAGCAAGCAACACCTCGTAGTCGGCATCGCGTTGCGGCGAAATATCCTGTGGTAGCTGCGTGCTCGCGGCATTTTGCATAAGATGTTGGACGAGTGGTCCCAGTTCGCTGACGATATCATCCGCGCTTTCGACAAGCTTGGCGCCCTGCCTTAGCAGCTGATGACAGCCACGTGAAAGGGCATTATGTATCGAGCCCGGAATAGCAAACACTTCGCGTCCCTGCTCGGCGGCCAGTCGAGCGGTGATGAGTGAACCGCTGCGCTTTGCGGCCTCCACAACGATCGTCCCGAGTGCCAGTCCGCTGATCAGGCGATTGCGCTGCGGAAAATGTTCGCGGCGCGGCGCGCTGCCAAGCGGGTACTCTGAAACGAGTGCGCCGCTTTGCACGATCCGGTGTGCAAGGTCACGATTACTTGCCGGATAGACGCGATCGATCCCGTGCCCGAGTACTGCGACTGTCATTCCCCCGGATTCCAGCGCTCCCGCGTGAGCGGCGGTATCGATACCCTGAGCAAGGCCGCTTGCGATGCAGAAACCCGACCGTCCCAGATGCCTTGAGAATTCGAATGCATTTTGCACGCCGCCGCGCGTCGGATTGCGACTGCCGACGATAGCGAGAATCGGCAAGTGCAATGCCTCTGCATTGCCACGCACATAGAGAAGAATCGGCGCATCGTCGATTTTCGATAACAATTGCGGGTAGTCAGCGGATTGCCAGTGTACGAAGCTGCAGTCGCTCTGGCCCAGCCACGCGAGGTCCGCGGCAACCAGTTCTTCATCGGGATGCAAGATGGCGTTGCGTGCGTTGTCATCAACTCCCGCCTTGCGGAGAGTCGCAGCGCTTTGCGCTGCAATGCGTTCCGCGCTGCCGAAGTGTTCCAGTAATTCGCTTGTCTTGCCGGCACGCAGTCGTGCCCTCGCAAGTATGGACCAGGCACGGTCGCTGTCATTCATCGCCTGGCGCCCAATCGCGGCGTGCAGCGCAAAAAAAAACGGGCCGGTACCCCGTTACAGGAACCGGCCCGCATGTCGTTCGACTGACTAGTCCGGATTGCGCACGGCGTCGAGGACGTGAATGTCGCTGGTAGCTTCCATGACAAGCGCATAGCCGATTCGGTCATATACCTTGAATACCATTACTGTACCGGCTTCTTCATCCGGAAGTTTGACTCGCTCGCCGCGGAACATCGAGCCCCCGGCAAACCGGTCCTTGACCACCTCGCCGGCCTGGAACACGGTGAGCACGTCTCCCGGCGCCAGTCCGTCACGCGCGCCGCGATTGAGCACCACGACATGATACTGGCCGATCAGGGATACCCCATCTACTACCGAAATAATCCGACCATCAATCTGGGAATCCGGCGCTTTCGGGAAGAAATTGAGCGGGATGTCGACGGTTTCCGGCAGCAGCCGGTCGCCCAGCAATGCTTCGCGATTGGTTTCGGTGAGGCGCACGGTTGCCGGATCGCCGCCGCGGGTCAGGGCGCCTTCGCCGACATAAATACCCTGATAACCGACCACGCGATTGTCGTCAGGGTCCACCAGTTCGTCGCCGACGTGCACGACGCTGTAGCGCGTGCCCGGTGAGGCCGGATCGCCGCCGCGTACGTAAAGATCGTTACCCGCTGCGGCTATCAGGTGATCGCCGCGCGTCCCCATGATGTACGGCAGTCCATTGATCTGGTCCCTCTCCAGGACCAGCCCCTTGGAAAGAAACGCAGCGATACGCTCGTAGGGAATGCTGGTGACGGCATCCGTCAACGGGGTAATGCGCGCCTGCGGCGACAGCCGGTAACTGGATCCCCGTACCGCGGTAATGCGGGTTTGTCCGTCGATGGTCACAAGCGCCAGTACATCGCCCGGGTAGATCAGGTGGGGATTCTCTATTTCCGGATTGATATGCCAGATTTCGGGCCAATACCAGGGATCCTGGAGAAACGCCGAGGAAATGTCCCAGAGGGTGTCGCCGGGTTTCACGACGTACTCGTCGGGATGCCCTTCGGCCAGCGGCACGCGGGACGAGGTCTGCTCGACGACCTGCGGCCGGTAAACCGGCTGGTCGACAGACGACGTCGTCGCACCGCGGTTGATCGAAGACGAAGCGCCGGCTCCGCCGCTGCTCGCGGCCGGGCTGCTTGCGGGTGATGCTGTGGCCCGCTCGTCATCACTTGCGAACGGGTTGAGGGAGCAGCCGGCCAATGCGGCGGCCAGCGCGATAACAGTCAGTCTGCGACTGAAAGTTAAGGAAATTTTTCCTGGGAACATAATCGGCGGTTGCTCCGTCATAGTGGTGTGGCCAAGCCTGAGGGCGGGCATTGCTATAATATGTCGTTTGGCCGCTGCAGGGACTGCCAAACGTGTCACAGTTCCGGCCTGCGAGCGCGCCTGACGGCCTCATTTTCAGCGGCATTGTCCGCTATCTTATTTAATGAAGTCAAAAATTTAGCAGTATTTTGTAGCAAGTCACACGAATTTTTGCGACGGCAATTATGGCTATTCTGACCATTTTGGAGTTTCCGGATCCGCGACTCAGGAAGCGGGCGCTGCCCGTTTCGCAAGTGGACGACGACCTGCGCCGCCTGATAGACGACATGTTCGAGACCATGTACGCCGCTCCCGGCATCGGGCTGGCGGCCACCCAGGTCGACGTCCATCAGCGCCTGCTGGTGGCGGACGTATCGACGTCCAATGACAGTCCGCAGGTGCTGATCAATGCGGAAATTCTCGAAAAAGACGGCGTGACAGTGACCGAGGAAGGTTGCCTTTCCGTACCGGGGTATTTCGAAGAGGTCGAACGCGCAGAGCACATCAAGGTGCGCTTCCTTGATCGCGACGGGGTGCAGCAGGAACAGGAGTTCGCAGGATTGCTGGCGGTTTGCATCCAGCACGAAATCGATCATCTCGACGGCAAGCTGTTTGTCGACTATCTGTCAGAAGCGAAACGGCAACGTATCCGCAAGCGCCTGACGAAGGAGCGGCGGCAGCAATTGACGCCGGCCGCGGCCGGCAGTTGAAGCCTTTCATTACTCTTAACTAGGTTCGACGTCTCACGTCGCCCCGATGTCTCCCCGATTGATTTTTGCCGGGACGCCCGGCTTCGCGCTCGAATCGCTGCGTGCGATGACGGAAGGCGGCTTCCGTCCGCTCGCCGTCATGACGCAGCCGGACCGGCCTGCGGGCCGCGGGCGCAAACTGCAGGCCAGCCCGGTCAAGCAGTACGCTCTTACCGCCGGCATAACGGTCATGCAGCCGGAATCGTTGCGCGCGCCGCTGGTTTATTCACAGCTGGCAGCGCTGCAGCCCGATGCGATCGTTGTTGCAGCGTATGGCTTGCTCTTGCCGCCAGACCTGTTGCGGCTGCCGAAGCGGGGATGCATCAACGTGCATGCTTCAATGCTGCCGCGCTGGCGCGGTGCTGCACCGGTACAGGCGGCGATCCTGGCTGGCGATGCCGAGACCGGAATCAGCCTGATGAACATGGAAGAGGGCCTGGACAGCGGTCCGGTGTACGCGCAACAGGCGTTGAAAATCGGCGCGGATGAGACGGCGGGCGAGTTGCTGGACCGTCTTGCCCGGCTTGGTGGCGAACTTCTTCTGCAGCATCTCGCCGCTATCCTCGATGGCCAGCTGGCGGCTGTGCCGCAGGATCCCGGCAAGGTAACCAGTGCCGGCAAATTCAAACCAGGGGATGCGCGGCTCGACTGGCAGCGGCCGGCAAGCGAACTGAGCCGACGGCTGCGCGCCTGCAACCCGGTGCCTGGTGCGTGGTTCGAGGTTGACGGCGAGCGTATCAAGTGCTGGTCGGGCGTAGCGCTGGAGGAAGACGGCAACGCGCCGGGCATGGTGTTGGCGGTCACCCGGGATGGCGTCGATATTGCCTGCGGTCAGGGCGTCATTCGCCTGACGTCGTTGCAACGGCCGGGGCGCGGCCGCATCACCGGGCGCGAGTTCGGCGAACAGCTGCAACTCCAGGGACGCAGGCTGCCGACATGAGCGTCTCTGCCGGTGGCGCCGGCGTTCGAGCCGACGCAGCGCGCGTCGTCGACGCCGTGGTGGCGCGCGGGCAATCGCTGGATGCGGCCCTTGTCGTTGCAGACGCGCGCACGCCAACGGCAGATCGCCCGTTGCTGCACATGCTGTGCTATGGCGTCTTGCGTCACCACTGGCGCCTGCGCTCACAAGTGGCGGCATTGCTCGACAAACCGCTGCCGCCGAAAGACCGCATTATCGAGTCACTGCTGGCGACGGGCGTTTTTCAATTGACTGACAGTCGCGTACCGCCGCATGCCAGCGTTTCACTGACGGTCGAAGCGGCACGCCTGCTGCGGCGGCCGAGATACGCCGCCGTCGTGAATGCCTGCCTGCGAAAATTTCAGCGGCGTGTGCAGCGGCGTGTGCCGGACGGGCAAGCGGACGAGAACGACGAGATTCGATTCAATCATCCGCAATGGCTGATCGACCGGTTCAGGGACGAGTGGCCGGACGACTGGCAAGGCCTGCTCAGAGCCAACCAGGCGCGAGCGCCGATGTGGCTCAGGGTCAACCGCCGCCGTCTGGATACGCATGCGTATCTTGAAAAGATTGCGGGTGCCGGTACTTTGCTGCCCGGTTTCGAACAGGCGATCCGCCTCGATGAGCCGCGCCCCGTCAGCGACCTGCCGGGCTTCGCTGACGGTCTTGTATCGGTGCAGGACGCCGCGGCGCAACTCGCAGCGCCATGGCTTCTTGCGGCCGGGGGCGAGCGACTCCTGGATGCCTGCGCGGCGCCCGGTGGAAAGTCGGGCCATCTGCTGGAACTGTCGTCGCCCGGGGCGGCTCTAACGGCGGTGGATCGGAACCCGGACAGGCTGGCGCTGGCTGGCGAGAATCTCGCACGGCTGGGCCTCTCCGCCCGCCTGGTGGCCGCTGACGCTGGCCGGCCGGACGATTGGTGGGACGGCCAGCCGTTCGATCGCATCCTGCTCGACGCACCGTGCAGCGCAAGCGGCGTCATCCGCCGCCATCCGGATATTCCGCTGCTGCGCCGAAACGCCGATATCGATGCCCTGGCCGCCCGGCAGCAGCGCCTGCTTTCCGCGCTGTGGGAATTACTGGCGCCCGGCGGCCGTTTGCTCTATGTCACCTGCTCGGTTTTACCGCAGGAGAATGAAGCGCAGGTTGGGCTGTTCCTGCGCCGGCAACGGGATGCGGAGGAATCGTCCGTGTTGCCAAATAACAACATCCGCGATGTAATGCGCCGCAGGGCAGTCGGCTACCAGATCCTCACGGGCGACCGGGACCTGGACGGCTTTTACTATGCCTGCCTCGAAAAACGGGCCTGAAAAAAACGATGACCGAACTACTGAAATCGCGTGCTGCCTGGCTCGCCCTGGCAGGGATGATCGCTGCCGTGGGGCTGCCAGGGTTGCTGCCGGCCATGGCGCAGGATCGTCCTGTGCGCGAGGGTTACTTCGTTGTGCGCTCCGCTTCGACCACGCCGGTCAACGATGTGCTGGAACTGGAAGCCCGCCTGCAACTTGTACTCAGCGATGAAGCTCTCGCGGCACTCGACAGCGGCGTGCCGCTGACGATCGAACTAAAGCTCCAGGCAATCCGCAAGCGTCGTTTTTTCCTGCCCGATTCGCTGGATGCAGAGCTGACCTTGTCCTACGAACTCGAATTTCGGCCGCTGAGCCAGCGTTACATCGTCCGCAATCTCAACAGCGGCAACCAGGATTCATTCGCGACGCTTTATGCCGCGCTCAACAATCTCGGCAGGATCCAGGATCTGCCGGTTCTCGACATGTCGATTCTCGATCCGGAGGCCGACTATCGCGTGCGGCTCCAGGCGCTGCTCAGCACGCAGCAATATCCCGCGCCGTTGCGACTCCTGTTTTTCTGGCGCGATCAATGGCAGTTGAAGAGCGAATGGTTCGAATGGTCCCTCGAACGGTAAAACGGGTTTTCTACGGAACACTCGGCGCAACCGGCGTCGCTCTGGCAATTTTTGCGTTCTACCTGCTGAGCCGGACCGCTCAGGATGCCGGTCAATTCGACCGCTGGCAGGAACAGATTCTGCTGATCAACATCGTTGGAGTCTTCGTTCTCCTTGCGCTTTTTATCGGCAATCTTTCGCGCCTGGTTCGCGAGTACCGCACCAACGTACCGGGAGCCAAACTCAAGGCCCGCATGGTAGCGATGTTCCTTGGACTTGCCGTGCTGCCGTTGCTGGTGGTGTTCTATTTCTCGATGCAGTTCATCAACCGGGGCATCGATACCTGGTTCAACGTCGAGGTTGAGGCAGGCCTGGACAATGCGCTCGCACTGAGCCAGGCCGCGCTGGGCCTGCAAATGCGCGATCACCTGACGACCACGGAGGAAATCGCGGAACGGCTGCGCGGAGCCAGCGGGCGGCAAATGATATTCGAGTTGAGCCTGATGCGTCGGGAGAGTGCTGCTACGGAAATCACGGTTTTCGGTCGCAACGGGAGCATTATTGTCACGAGCTCGGACGATGCTGCGGATCGACTTCCGTCACCACCAAAAGACGAAATGTTCCTGCAAATTCAGCAGCAACGACCCTACGTCAGTCTCGATACCATCGCAGACGGAGTGTACGAGATACACACTGCCGTGCCGTTTCGCGCGACTGACAATCCCGACAGTGATGTCATGGTCCGTGCCGTCTTTCCGGTCAGCGAGCGCATTGCCCGCATGGCAGCCAGTGTCGAGACGTCGTACAGCGACTACAAGCGCGCGGTCTATCTGCGTGAGCCGCTCAAACGGGCGATTTCCATCACTTTGACCGTCGTGCTCATGATCTCGCTGCTGGCGTCCGTTTACGGTGCGTTCTTCTTCTCCCGCCGCCTGGTTGCACCGATCCAGGATCTCGTTGCCGGCACGCGGGCCGTCGCGAAGGGCGACTTTGATACACGCCTGCCGACGCCATCCAGGGACGAGATCGGCTTCCTGATCAATTCGTTCAACGATATGACGCAGCGCCTGTCGGCCGCGCGACGCCAGGCAAGCCTGAGCCAGGCCCTGGTCGAGGCCGAGCGCGCCAATCTCGAGGTCATTCTTGCACGGCTTTCCACGGGTGTCGTTTCGCTCGAATCGGATCTGCGCATTCGCACGGCGAATCAGGCGGCAGGCGCGATTCTCAATGCCGACCTCGAGAATCGCATTGGTGAATTGTTGCCGGATGCCGCGGCCGGCAATCCGCTGCTGCAACAGTTCGTTGACGTTGCCCGGGTGCACCTGGATGCAGGGGAGACGGAATGGCGCGAGCAGATCGTGCTGCGCGGCGAGGTTGGCCGACGCGTTCTCACTTGCGCCTGCACGACACTGCCCGGCGACGAAGATCATGCGCCCGGGCTCGTAGTGGTTTTCGACGACATTACCGCCCTGCTGCAGGCTCAACGCGATGCTGCCTGGGGCGAGGTCGCAAGACGGCTGGCGCATGAAATCAAGAATCCGCTGACGCCCATCCAGCTTTCGGCAGAACGGCTGCGACGCAAGTATCTGCCGACCATGTCCGTTGACGAGGCGCAGATTCTCGATCGTGCAACGCACACGATCGTGCAACAGGTTGAGGCCATGAAGGAAATGGTCAATGCATTCAGCGACTACGCGCGGGCTCCCGACATGGACATCAGTCCCTTCAGGATGGAGGGGCTGGCGCAGGAAGTGGTCGAGCTTTATCGCGCGCAGGGAAGCGACATCGAAATCAGCCTGTCAATCGATCCCTCCTTGCCAAATGTCGAGGCGGATGTCGGGCGCGTACGCCAGATCCTGCACAATCTCATTCGCAATTCGATCGAGGCGCTGGAATCGAGCAGTGACGGTCACATAGACCTCTCGGTTCGCGGTGGCGAGTTGCAGGGCGTCGACATTGTTGAAATCGTCGTGGCCGATAACGGTCCGGGTTTTCAAACCGGTTCCGTGAGCCAGATTTTCGATCCCTATGTAACGACAAAGCCGAAGGGCACCGGACTGGGCCTGGCGATTGTTAAAAAGCTGGTCGAGGAACATGCCGGAACAATCGAAGCCGAGAATGGTGACGACGGCGGTGCGGTTATACGAATTCAATTACCGGTCAATGAAGCAGCTCGCGAAGCGATGCTGTCGGTGCTGCCAAGGCGCACGGAGAAACGGAGGGAAAGAGCATGACCACAGCACATGTGCTGGTTGTAGATGACGAGGCCGATATCAGGGCCTTGATTCAGGAAATACTTACGGATGAGAACTACCGTGTGACGGTGGCGGGAAATGCGGCGGAAGCGCGCAAGGCCCGTGAGGAACAACGATTCGACCTGGTGTTGCTGGATATCTGGATGCCGGATACGGACGGTATCACGCTGCTGCGCGAATGGTCCTCGCAGGGCGATCTCGATTCGCCGGTTGTTATCATGTCCGGTCACGGCACGGTCGATACGGCTGTCGAGGCCACGCGGCTGGGCGCTTTCGATTTCGTGGAGAAACCGCTGTCGCTTGCGAAACTGCTGCGAACGGTCGAGCGTGCACTTAACAGCGCGCGCAACCAGGGTGGCACCATGCGCGGCACGCTGCCGTCGTTTCTTGCGCCGATCGGTCGTAGTCGGGCGATGCAGAATTTGCGCGACAAGGTGCAGCAGTACGCTGCTCACGATTCGCCGGTTCTCCTGATCGGCGAGCCCGGCAGCGGCCGTGGCGCCTTCGCCCGTTACATTCATGCGCTCAGCCGGCGGGCGGACGGGCCGCAGGAGACTTTGCTCGCTGCCTCGCTTACTGACAGCAACACGGAGGAACAGTTATTCGGCAGTGAATCGAACGGCACCGTCCGGCCGGG
>CAYVLL010000039.1:0-14687 GCA_964452235.1 uncultured Woeseiaceae bacterium | reverse complement strand
CAGTACGGTGTTCCTGCAACCCTTTACGCAGGCTGGCACGGGACAAGCCACCCACGACCGTCTGCTTGCGGCCGACAACCGGCAGCATCAGGAAACTGTCCCATTCGTCCAGGAAGGCAGATGATGACAAGCTCGCACGGCTGGAAAGCGGCCGAACCTGTACGATGGGCAGCTCGTTGAGTACTCGTGCGGCGTTGCTTCGTATCAGTGCGGCCAGCGATACGGCGCCGGCGAAGCGGCCGCTTTCATGAGAGTGCAGAAAAACATGACTTGCGACCGCAGCGTTGCCCAGATAGCGTACTGCGTCGCCGACCGTTGCCTGATCCGGCAGTGACGCAACTCCCGGATCGATCCACGCGCCTACACTACCGGGCGGATAGCGGAGCGCGCTGCGCAAACGTCGCGCCAGCCGTACCGGCAGGGCGTCCAGAATCGCTGCATGGTGTTGTTCGGCAATAAGCCGCATCAAGCCCGCACAGTCGTGGAATGCAAGACTCTGCAAGATTGCGGCGCTTCGATGCGGCGCTAACAATGCCAGGCAGCGTGCACCGGACCATGCAGACATGCAACCAATTGCAGGAGCGGCGAAGCGCGCGGGTATCTCCTCGAGAAATGCGGCCGCCTGCTGCGGATCGATCTGCTCGAGCACCTGCGCCGCCGACGCAGGTGCATGCGAAAGAAAAGCAAGGGTCAGCGTCGGTCGATCACTCATCGTCGTCGGTCGTCATGATAAGCACGGCCTCCTCCTGAAAAAATTTGGCTGGCACCGACATGCGTCCGTCCTCGGTTGCCAGCACCACTGTCGTCGCGGTCAACTCAAGAACCTGGCCTTCGATCCCACTGAACCTTGCGATTTGTCCGGGTTCGAGAAATTTCTGTAATTGCCGGGCGCCGAGCAGATTTGCAACGAATACCTGTGCTCCGAATCCGAATGCCAGGGCAAGACTCAACAGCAACCCGCCAATGACGATGCTGAACAGGATCGTAAGGAAGGTGATATTGATACCGATCTGGTCCAGGCCAATGACCATCGCCGCGACAAAAACGGCGGCTTGAGCCATTCGACCCAGAAACTCGCCATGCGTTGACCCGGCTGAATCGAGTGCGGCTACACTGAGATCACGAACAAGCGTGCTGACAAAGTATCCGGCAAGAAGAATGAGCCCGCCGGCAATGAGGGTCGGCAGGTAGGCGACAATTCGATCCAGCCAGATGGTAAACAGTTCGAGGCGGGCAACTCGCGCTGCCATTGCCACAAAAAGAAGGATGATCACCCAGAAGACGATGCTGCCGAGCAGTTTGCGGGCGCCCGGCGTCAACGTCAGGCGCCGGCTTGTGGCAGACCATCGGCTGATGCGGGCCAGTACAGTATCCAGGCCCCCGGCGAGGCGAACCGTCGTCGCACGCAGCAGCGTTGCCACCAGCCACCCGACAAGCAGCAGTAGCAACGCGGCACCCAAATGAGGCAGGTATTCGATGAATGCACGCCAGGCTTCGCCCAGCATGTCCCGCAGGGATTGCAGGCTCTGCGACAGGTCGGTCATGGTTGGCTCCTGCAGATTACAGTACTACTAAACTACAGGATTTTGCGCCCTCGTGGCACCTGCCGGCAGCGTTGCTGCGGGCCTGGCGACGTGCGCAACTGCGCTGACTCAAGTATTACGCGGCAGCCGACGAATGATTCGCAAGGCGTCTCGGGACAAGAAGCGACAACAGACCGCCGATAACCGCCATCCCCAGGACAAACAGATGCAGGTTGACGCCGCCGATAATCGCATGCTGGAGTTTAACGCCGAGTGGCGTCATGGCCGCAACTACCCCGGCCTCATAAGTGCCGATGCCGGCAGGGGCGTTGATCGGCAATACGGTCGATAGTTCACCCCCTGCCGCACCGAATACCGAGTCTGCGAAATCAACAGGAGTAAATATCGTAAGTATCCAGGCGAATGAGAACAGTTTCACTCCCCAGTTCAAGGTCGTCCAGCCCCAGCTTTCGATTAGCTTGCTGCGGGATTTCGGCAGGGTCTTCAGCATGGCGGCGATCATTGCCGATACCTTGTTGTCGTGCTTGTCGAACACGTTGCTGCAGCGCTCCCAAAACAGCACCGTCAATACTGGCATTACCACCCAGACGACCAACAGTAGAGGTACCCAAGGCCAGGGAGTTGCCGCCCATAAGGCGATCAGGGCGATCAGGATAAGCGTGTGGAAGTCCAGGTACCTGAGCCATAGCAAGCCCGACACAGAGCGATTGACGGAAATTGCGAAGTAACGCTTCATGAGAATAGGAAACGACACCTCACCCGAGTGCACCGGAAGGAAATTTACAAAGACGTTATGCAACAGGAACAGACGTAAACACGACTGAATGTCATCACAATCCGGATAGAAGCGAAAAAGTCTCGCGGAACGAATTACATAAGTCAGCAGTACCAGCAACGCTGCCGCGGCGATGGCCGCTGGCGCGGCCCGCCCCCAAGGCTCGAGCAATCGGGCCCAGCCGACCACCAGTTCCACAGCCACCAGGAGAACGACAGCAAGAAATGCATATGTAATTTTTACCCACACGTTCGCAACTCCGCAGATGGCAACAGGAAAGGACGCCGCGACGTTGCTACATGTGTAAGAAACGGCTGCAGAAAATACGCTTTATTCCGGCCCTACGCTGAAAATCGCCTGGAATTCGAACGGAACATCATGCTGCCCACACGAAGGAACGCCTGTACCAGAGATAGCAATTTCTATGCCAGCAATCGAGTTGCGAACATAGTCAAGGCGATGCGCCCGGTGAACGGGCTCGCGCGCGCGAATGCGAGTAGGAATTTACAGAGTTGTTGAAAAAACTATCGTGCGGCAGCGAACATGCGAAGGAATAGCGACAGGCAGCAGGAAAATCACATTGATCATGTCTGTAAATTGCGACAGTAGATGGCCGGGCTTGCTATCCGTGAAGCAGAAAGCAAGCCCGGCCTTATTTTCGGGTCACGTATGTCGTTCTATAAGAAGCTGACGCCGAAAGTAGCCGCCCAGGTGCGCGGCGGGCCGTAGAAGCCGATCAAGGCATTGCCGGTGAGCGGTGCATTGAAGTTGTAGCCTCCTATGCGGTACTCCTCATCACCCAGGTTCTTGCCGTGCAGGCCCAACTGATATCGGCCGCTTTCGGAGTTCCACACGAGGCTTGTGTCATAGATCCAGTAGGACGGCTGGTCGAGTGACGGTTCGGCGATTTCGAACATTTGCGAATCGCCACGGTACGATGCAGTCGGAATGAAGGTGATGGTGCCTCCGGCCGCGAGCGGAAACCGGAAATCCAGTGACACGGAGCCCGTCCAGTCGGGCGTGTTCTGGAAGGCACGCTGGTCCGCGAGGTTTTCACGTTGTCCGGTTGCAGGATTGAAAGTCACGAACTCATCGAACTCGGCATCGATATAGCCGAGGCTCAAACGAGCGCCGAAGCTATCGGTAAAATGGGCCGATCCTTCGAATTCCCATCCCCGGATATCGCTCGCTGCCGCGTTATCGACAAAACTGACAACCGTGGTCGGCGGAATCAGAAACTGCGATGTGATCTGCTGGTCTTCGTACTCGGAGACGAAAAAGGCGGTTGCAAATGTGAGGCGCTCTGCCAGCGTGCCCTTCAATCCAACCTCGTAGCTGGAAACGGTTTCCGAGTTGTAACCGTTGACGGTGTCGGGATAGGCCGCCGCGTCGCCGCGCATGTCGAATCCGCCGGACTTGAAGCCGCGTCCGTAGGATGCGTAACCGGTCAGCTCCGGGAGAAATTCATAGGAAAGGCTGACACGCGGTGTTAACTCGTCAAAGGTTCGGCTATTCGTGTAATCGGTGAGCGGTGCTCCGAGGGCGACAGCATCGGAATTGCCGAAGAACGGGGTGCGTATACCGAGGTAGTTCTGGCGTAGTTGAACTGCAGTTTTGTCATCACGGGTCCAGCGGGCGCCGACAGAGACTGCCAGCCGGTCGGTGAAGTCATAACTTGCGTCGGCGAATGCGGCGATGCTTTCCGTCTCGACTGTGCCGCCAGTGAATATGCTCAGGCCAACCAGGCCGATGATCGTGTCAAACGCGCCTTCTGCAGTAGCGTCCAGGTAATACAATCCGCCGACCATTTGCCAGCGATCGCCGGTATAGAGTAGTTGGAACTCCTGCGAGAACTGCTCGTCTGCATAGTATGCGGGTACGTCCAGCAGCGGGTCGGGCAGCCCGTCAAAGTCGATGAGCGTGTCGGTGCGGCCTTCGCGCCAGGAGCTGATCGACTTGAAGGTGGTCGTGTCGTTGATCGCCCATTCGGCCAGCAGCGATACGCCCTCGGTCGTAACCGAATTGTCGTCGCCGATGCCGGCGAACGTGTCGTAAATAGTATCTCCGGACGGAGCGACTATTCGATAGCCGTGCTTCGGTGCTGAATCGTCGTCGCTGCGATCCGCGGACAGACGGAAGAACAGGTCGTCGTTCGGCGTGAATTCCACACTCAGTCTTGCCGCGAGGATATCCTTGTCGTAATGCTCCGCGCCGGTAGTTTCGTTCGTCCCGTAACCGTCCCGGTTATAGCGCGCGATCGCGGCGCCGACTGCGAAGGTATCGCTGAGAGGTGTCGAACCACTGAGGACCAGGTCCATCTGGTTCGCTGTACCTACGGAGCCACGCATCTTCAACTCGCTGTCTTCACCGATGCGACGGGTGACGTACTTTACGGCACCGCCAATCGTATTGCGTCCGTAAAGCGTACCCTGTGGTCCGCGCAGGATTTCGACGCGCTCGACGTCGAAAATATCGAGAACGGCGCCTTGCGGTCGGGCGATGTAGACATCATCAACATAAAGGCCGACACCGGGATCGAAGCCCCATAGAGGATCCTGTTGGCCCACGCCACGTATGAATGCGATCAGCGTTGTATTGGATCCGCGCGCCACCTGCAGTGTCATGTTCGGCGTATCTCGCTGTAGCTCGGTAATGTCGACGGCTCCGCGCAACTCCAACTCTTCTCCGGAGTATGCGCTGATCGCGATCGGCACATCCTGCAATGACTCCTCGCGGCGTCGCGCCGTGACGGTGATTTCCTCGATGGCCCTCGCGTCAACCGTTTGCGCCGACGCAGTAGTGGTGCCCAACGAGAAAGCGAATGCGGCAGAGACGGCACAGCCGGTCAGATGGGCCGCAAAACGGAAAGATACTTGCATGGTGGTTCCCCCTGTCGGACGACCCAGGATAGCCGTCCTAGAAATTCAACGAACGCTGAAGTAATATTAGTTCAACGTTCGTTGAATAACAAGCACCGGGTCGGACCTCGGTAACACCTTGACTTTATTTGGATTTGGCAGCTGCTACCGTTGCTTTCAGCCGTTTTCGACCCGCCGCGACCGATCGCCGCTGAGCTTTGATGGGCTGCGCAGCGGCCTTACTGTCCTTGCCGCAGATCGCCTTGAAGCCGGCGGCAATGAACTGCGGCATGCGGGCGCTGATTGCCGCCATGTCTGTGGATTTGCATGCGCCCCCGGACAGGTTGTCGATGCGGCCGGTCTCGGCCATCGTCATGGTGAGCGCACCGGATAAAAAGTGATAGCTCCAGTACAAGTCTGCTTCATCGCAATCGGGAAGCGCGCGCTTCAGCGCTTCAATAAACCGTGCGACGAGCGGATCGAAATAGCGCGTCATCAGCTCGCCTCCCCATTCGGAGGAGCTGTTTATCTGGGCAATCAGGGCGAAATAATGGTGCCATTCTTCATGCTTCTTTGCCATCAGATCCAGGATCGGATGAGTGAACGCATCGATAATTTCCTCGACAGTTGGCAAGTCGTCCGGATGTCGTTGCTCAACCTTCTCAAGAGCCTCGAGACGAATGGCATTGAGATGACTGACCCGGCGCAACATGACCGAATCAAAAAGGTCTCGCTTGGATTTGAAATGATAGTACGCAAGCGACACATCGGCATCGGCCTTGCGCATGATTTGCCGCACAGTTACGGCGGCAAATCCATCCCGGGCGAATAACTCTTCAGCCGCATCGAGTATCCGCTTGCGCGTCGGATGGGACTTGCTTTTCATAGGTCGCTTTTGCCTCGTGTTAGCGCGCTGAACCGGTGACACTACGCCGCGTCCCCGGCATTCTTGCGCATACCAGCCAAATCATACAGTTGTATTTCAACGAACGCTCAACTAATATTCAACGATCGTTCAATTCCCATGAATTGCTCTCGAGGGGGCCGGCAACTATTGCCGGAGGTACTGCATGGCATGGTTCTTACCCGAACGCGCACTGCTGCCGGAGATTATCGCGCTTAACGGCCGCTGGCTACCGAACAAGCCTGCGGTCGTCGTCGACCGTCGCTCGGTCACGTGGTCAACCTTTTCCAAGGCAACCGCACAGGTTGCGAATGGCTTTCTGCAAGCCGGCCTCGAACACGGTGACCGGGTAATCATCCTCGCGGATAACAGCCTCGAAATGGCCGAGGCCATTTTCGGCACGATCCGGGCAGGCCTGACAGTCGTTCCACTCAATATCGCCGTCACGGACGACGCCGTGCTGAATATGATCGTCGACAGTGGTGCCAGGGCCATAGTTGCATCAGGCGAGCACGTCCTGCGCATCGATGCGTTACATAAACGCTTGCCGGAGAGCATTGCCAATCGCTACTACGCAATCCACTCACCCGGAAGGCGCAGCGCGCACTGGCACGACTTCGCGGCAATGCGCGACGCGGCGCCAGCCGATGGACTGCAGGTCAAAGTCCATGAGGAAGACCGCTGCAACATCATCTACAGCTCGGGTACGACAGGGCTGCCCAAAGGAATCGTGCACAGTCATGGATGCCGCGCGAGTTGGGCAAACGACATGGCCATCTCCCTGCGCTATCATTCCGGCGCACGGACGCTCGTTACACTCGGCATGTACTCCAATATCACCTGGGTAGCGATGCTTGCCACCATACTGGCCGGTGGCACCCTCATCATTCGTTCACGATTTGCACAAGAGGATTGCCTGCAATCGATCGCGCGACATCGCATCACGCACTTCGCTATGGTGCCGGTGCAGTACCAGCGACTGCTGGAGTACGACGGATTTTCCGAGTACGACCTTTCGTCGCTTGAAGCCTACATGTGTTGCGGCTCGCCACTGAGCCCGGCTATGAAGGCCGAAATTATCGAACGAATTCCAGGGCGACTCATCGAGCTTTACGGGCTTACCGAGGGGTTGGTAACAATCCTGTCGCCCGAAGATATGAACGGCAAGATCGAGTCTGTGGGTCGGCCGAGTCCGGGCCAGGACCTGCGCATCATTGATGACGACGACAATGAAGTCGGCCCGGAGCAGCCCGGCGAGATAGTGGGCATCAGTCGCCTGATGATGTGCGGCTACCATAACAATGCCGCCGCCACCGAAGCCGCGACCTGGCTCGCGCCGGATGGCAACCGCTGGTTACGAACCGGCGACATCGGTCGTCTCGACAACGACGGCTTTCTCTACCTCGTCGACCGCAAGAAAGATCTCATCATCTCCGGCGGACAGAATGTCTACCCTGCTGACATAGAGGCGGTTATTGCGACTCACGAAGCTATTGGGGAGGTGGCAGTGATCGGAGTTGCAAGCCGCAGATGGGGAGAAACGCCGGTTGCAATTGTCGTCGTCCGGTCCGGTGCAACAATCGACCCGGAAGAGTTCACGGCATGGGTTAATGCGCATGTTGGAAAGCAGCAACGCATCGCCGCAACGCTGGTGGTGGATGCGTTGCCGCGAAATCCCAATGGAAAAATTCTGAAACGCGAGCTGCGTCGTCAGTTCTCCTCGCTCGAGTTATGAACCGCCACTTTATTGGAAGACAGTGCGATGGGTGACGACAACGGCAAGTACTACGAAAGCACAGACGGCCTGCGGCTTTTCTACCGCGACTACGCACCAGGGCAGCCGGGAGCCGCAGTGCTTTGCCTGCCAGGCCTCACTCGCAACAGCCGCGACTTCGACGACCTTGCCACGCGTCTTGCGACAACGCGTCGGGTTTTGACTCCGGATCTTCGCGGGAGGGGTCATTCCGCGCACGATCCCGATTGGCGCAATTACCATCCGGCAGTCTACATCGGTGATATATGGAAGCTGCTCGAGTCGCTCGGCATCGACAATGTGATCGTCATAGGCACATCGTTGGGCGGCATCATTGCAATGGGCATGGCAATGCAGCAACCGACACGAATTCGTGGCGTGATCATGAATGATGTCGGACCCGAAATAGCACCGGAGGGGCTGCAGCGAATTCAAAAATACACCGGGCTGTTGCCGCCTGTCGGCTCATGGGAAGAGGCTATCGCGCAGACACGGGAAATTTACGGGTCCTGGCTCTCGGGCCTGACCGACGACGATTGGCGAAAAATGGCTTGGCGCGCCTATCGCGAGGATGAAGCGGGCGTGCCGCGACTCGACATCGATCCGGGCATTGGCCGCGCTATTCGCGAGGCCGGTGCCCCAGGTGGCGATCTCTGGCCCGCGTTTGACGCATTGCGCGATATTCCCACGTTAGTGCTGCGTGGAGAGTTGTCCGATATTCTTTCTGCGGACACCTTGGTGCGAATGCAACAACGCAAACCCGACCTGGTGTCGGTGACTGTCAGCAATCGCGGGCACGTCCCCCTGCTTAACGAGCCAGAGTGCCTCACGGCAATCGACCGGTTTATCGGAGGCCTGTAGCTTGTGTTCCAGCGCATCCCCACATTGATGACGATCCTGCTACTGGCGGCGTGCGGCAGTCCAACGCCACCGGTATCCGAACCGCAAACGACCTACAACATCGATCGAACTCGCATCACGGTGTCCGGCATCTCGTCGGGCGCCTACATGGCAGGGCAGTTGCACGTCGCCCATGCATCGCTGATCAGTGGCGCAGCTCTGCTTGCCGGCGGGCCGTATGCCTGTGCGGGCGGCTCCATGCAAACGGCGCTCGGGCCCTGTATCAAAGGTGACGGCATCGATCAGGCAACGCTTGCGGATCGCATAGAGCAGTATGCAAGCAACGGAGTGATCGATGCTCCGCAGGAACTGCAGGATGACCGTGTATGGATTTTTCACGGCAAAGCAGATCAAGTCGTCAACCGGTCCGTATCGCAGTCTGCGGCCGAGTTCTACGGCCGATATATTGCTCCAGAGCAGATCGCCTTCGTCGATTCGGTCGAGGTAGTGCACGGTATGCCGACACTTTCGACCGGTGCGCCGTGCGATGAGCTTGTCACGCCTTTCCTCAACGCATGCGATTACGATGCTGCGGGTGAACTGTTGCAGCATCTTTACGGCCCGTTAAATGCACCGGCAACGCCGAGCGGCAAGTTGCGCACGATCGACCAGGCGCCTTATGCGGACGCGCAACTCTGGGATAACGCATACGTGTATGCGCCGGACGCGTGCCAGTCTGGTGCGGAGTGTGCCCTGCACATTGCGTTTCATGGCTGCCAGCAATCAGCCGAATTTGTCGGCGATGCATTCGCGCGCGGTGCCGGGTTCAATGAATGGGCGGAAACCAATCAGATGGTCGTGCTTTATCCGCAGGCAAAAAGCAGCAAGTTCGCACCCCTCAATCCGCTCGGTTGCTGGGATTGGTGGGGCTATACCGGTGACGAATACGCGACCAGGAGTGGCCCGCAGGTTGCGGCCGTACGCGAAATGATCGACCGGCTGATGGGTACCGAACCCTGATGATGGCATGGTCGCTGTTTCTGCTCTACCTGGCAGGTACTTCGTGGCTGGGCTGGCTCGGTTACCGGCGGACTGGCGATTTCGCGAGCTTCGCACTCGGTAATCGAAATATGGGACCGCTCGTTGTTGGCATCACGCTGGCTGCCAGCACAGCGTCTGCCGCTACTTTCATCATCAATCCCGGATTTGTTTATGTCGACGGCTTCTCCGCCTGGTTTCACATGGTTGTCGGATCCGGCATCGGTTTTGTCACGATGTTGTTCGTGCTGTCCTTCAAATTTCGTCGCATCGGTGAGCAGGCTCGGGCCCTGACATTGCCGGACTGGATCGGCAAACGCTACCGGTCGCGCTCCTTTGCGCTGTATTTCTCAGTGCTGAACCTGTTGTCTTTCGCGTTCATCGTGATGCTGGTCGGCGGAATCTCTATCGTCATGCAATCGTTGCTGGGTATATCAAATGTCATGGCATTGGCGATCGCGTTGACTTTCGTGACCGGCTACGTGTTTGTTGGTGGGACCTATGCTCACGTGCTGACCAATCTGCTGCAAGGTACGATGATGATCGGTGTGACCCTGCTGATTCTTGCTGCCTGCGTGACTATCGCATTCAACGAGCCGGGATCCGTCATCGAGCGTTTGCGTACCATCGACCCCAACCTGGTGAAGGCAGTCAATACGGATGGCAACCTGTTCAACGATATTTTCTCGATCTACATTGCCGGTTTCTTCGTCGGCGCCGTGCTTGTATGCCAGCCACACATACTGACCAAGGCGCTATACGTCAGTTCTGACAGGGACGTTCGCAATTACCTGCTGATCTTTACCGTCGTATTTACACTTTTTTTCCTGCTGGGAACGGCGGGATTCTTCGCGCATCTCGTGGTGCCACCGGAGGCACTCATCGATCCCGGCACTGGTGCCTTTCGCCAGGATCTCGTTATGACGGTATTCCTGAGAACCCTTTTCCCCGAATGGGTTTTCACGATCATAAGTGTCGTCCTGCTGGCGGCAGCAATGTCGACACTGGATGGCCTGCTTGTATCGATTTCTACCATCACTGCCAATGACCTGGTACTGAATCTCTTCGCCGCCGATGAAGCGGACGGTGAAGCTTCGCAAAAGCGCATGCGCATTGCGCTGCAGTCAAGCCACGTCATTCTGGTCCTTATCGCGATCGCCGCCTTTGTTATCAACCTGAATCCGCCGCGCCTCCTGGGTGTTTTTGGTCAGGTTGGTGTCTATGGGCTTGCCGTTGCCGCCGCGCCACCGTTGTTGCTCGGCGTGTTGTTTCAGAAAGTCCCCTTGGCCCTGGTCTGGCCGGGATCGGCGGTTGCCGTCGCCCTTCATTTTCTCTTGTTCACCAGTGGTGCCAGACTGTTTCCCGGTTCCGGACTGACCTTCGCAAATCCCGGGGTTACGGCTGCACTGGCTGCTCTTGTTACCATTCCTGTCATGCTTGGAATTGCCTGGAAGCTCGAGCGTCGCTAAGCTAGATCGCATAATGCCGCAGTGGCTCGACCGGACTTCACCGACAAATCATGGCGACGGGCATTGCGCTTGCATTCGGCAGCACGGCGGTGCTAGCGCTACTCATAGCTCTCGTGATGGAATTAGATATGAACCAAGCCAATACAACCGCCGGCAACGAAAATTTTGAAGGCAAGATGTTTCTCTATTCCCGGCCAGAATTACTGACGGTAGAAGATCACGGTCATCTCGGGCTGAACGCAGCGCCACGTCCTTTCGACTTCGTCAAGTCAATTCGCGTAGTACCGATCGCCGCAGCAGAGATCGCGTCGGCGCAAAAGAACTATCCGATTATCTTTTCCGACCTCAAACAGCCGGCACTGCTGGCTGTTGTATCGATTCTCGATGACGTCAACCTGTTCGTCGATGCTGATGGTAAATGGGACCAATCCACCTATCTGCCAGCTTATATTCGCTGTCATCCGTTCGCGCTCGCTGAGCGGCCCAATAATCAGTTTGCCGTGGTTATCGATCGCGACGCTGAAGTAATCTCGGAAAACCCGGAGCAATCATTTTTCAACGGCAAGGAGCTGGCGGCACCCATTCAGGCACGCGTTGATTTCTGCGCGCAGTTCTCCTCGCATCGCCCGGCGACGAAGGCACTATGCGACAAGCTGGTCGAGCTGAACCTCCTTTCCGGGCAACAGGCGACCTACAAACCTGACGACGGGGGCGACGAACAATCAATCGGATCGTATGTTGCCGTCGACTTCGACAAGGTCAAGGAACTCGATGCCGGGACATTGCGCCAGCTGCATCTTGACGGCACGCTGTCAGCCATCTACGCGCACCGCTTTTCGCTGGAGAACTGGTTCAGGCTTCTGGAGCGCCGGAATCGTCGCCAGTCAGCTTCCTGAGGCTTTTCGAGCGTCCAGTAACCAGGCGATTTGTATGCCGCGCTGCTCGTCGCGTATCTCGCGCACACTGTCCACAACAAGATCTGCGGCGCCGAAGCGGGCGCTCATTGTCTCAATGTCACCAGCGGAACGCGCAACACTGAGCATTTGAGCTTGCCGGATTGCAACGCCGTGCGCGTTCTCCCAGCCATCCTCGATCGAGCGACGCAGATCGGCTGGCCAATAGCGTTCGCGGTGATGCCAAAGCCGAATAAACTCACGTGAATAGTAAATCGCCGCGTCGTCTGGCGGCGCCTCCTTCGCGAGGTCCTGTATCGTTCGTGCCGCGCCGGGCAGTTGCGCTGACGCAGATTGCAATGTCTCAAGGTCGCCGGTTGCCGCGGCGCGTGCCAATGTACGAATGAGCGTGATTGCCCCGTTGTCGGCCAAAGCGCGTTGCAGTCGCTCGACCCGCTGGCCGATGTCCTGTGACACGGCGCCGTCGCGCGCATGCACAACGAGACGGAGCCGGCCACCTGCATCCAGAACTCTGGCTGCCTCGGCAGTGGCACGGTCTTCGTCGGCATACTC
Organism: uncultured Woeseiaceae bacterium; assembly: GCA_964452235.1. GTDB lineage: Bacteria > Pseudomonadota > Gammaproteobacteria > Steroidobacterales > Woeseiaceae > IDS-8. The sequence goes on along the minus strand of CAYVLL010000039.1, from coordinate 2,040 downwards.
GAAGCCGAACTGTGAGATGACGGTATCGAAGGTGTTGTCAGGGAACGGCAGGCTCTCAAGCCGAACTTTGCCGTAGAAATTCACCCCATCAATCAGGGATGTCGGGTCGGCAGCGTACTTCAGCGGATCGATCTCGGCCGCGTCCACAGCATCGATCTGCAAGTCGATATTGCGCTCGGCGGCGCGTGCTGCACACAGGCGCACTACTGTGCCGTTACCCGTTGCAAGGTCCAGCAATCGCGAGCCGTCCGACAAGCTGTCAACCAGCTCATACCAAACTTCAGTGAGGCGCAACTCCGCGCCGACACCAGCGAAGCAACTCGCGCCGCGTCCGCTGCGCCAATAGGATGACCAGGCGTCGATCGTGTCGGATTCCATGCCGTCCCCTGCGCAGCCGGGCCATGTCGTCGCGTCAGAATGCTGGCACAAGCCCTGAACATTTACTACCTTTGGCCAACGAATCAGCACGCACTGTTAGCAAACCGAGGGCTACCATGAGTTTCAATCTGAGTTCGTCGCTCGATCGGACTTTGCTTCATGAGCAGTTCCTGGCAGACGGCTATGTGCATATACCGGAGGTTCTGCCGCCGGAGAATGCCAAGCGGATTCACAGGAACCTCGTTGAGAAGACGCCGTGGAACCTGGTGTTCAACGATCGAAGTCGCCATATCGACCTGCCGGAGGGACAAATACGAGCCATGTCCAAAGATGCAGCCCATCGCCTGCAACAAGCGATCTTTTCGCAGGCACGCGACGGCTTCCAGTACTGCTACAACAATTACCCGATTCACGACGAATACCAGGCGGGACATAACAAAGGACATGTCCTGCACCAGTTTTACGAGTGGCTCAACGGGGAAGAGTTTCTGCACTTCGCACGCGCTGTTACCGGGTGCGACGATATCGCTCACGCCGATGCGCAGGCGACCCGTTACATGCCCGGCCATTTCCTGACGACGCATGACGATAGCAGTGAAGGAAAGAATCGTCGTGCGGCCTATGTGTTCAACTTTACGCCTGGCTGGCGCAGCGACTGGGGTGGCTACCTGCAGTTGCTCGACGCGGCTGCGCACGTGCGACATGGACTGCCGCCGACTTTCAACGCATTGAACATACTTGCGGTACCACAAATGCACAATGTCAGTTTCGTAGCGCCCTTTGCAGGTGGAATGCGACTGTCGATTACCGGGTGGTTGCGATACGGAGTACCAGAATGACCTTCGAATGGCATGACCTGCTCGGCTTCACCGGTGTCCTTCTGATCCTCGCCGTTTACTTGCTTTTGCAGATGCAGCGATTGCAAGCGACCGGCTGGCTTTACTCGGCATTGAACGGAGTTGGCGCTATGCTGGTCCTGGTATCGCTGACGCAGGAGTTCAATTTTTCAGCCTTTGTACTCGAGATAGCCTGGCTGCTCATCAGCCTGTACGGCCTCAAAGCCTGGTGGCATCGACGCAACGCCGTTCCAACCGGCTAGAAATCCGTGTCCGTCGCGTTACCGCCGGTCGTGAGGAATATCTTCGTCGAGTATCAGGGCGCGAACGTAGCGGACCGGGGGTGAGCCGTAGGCAAGGGCCTGGTCGTGATAACGCCGCAGGGTGAAGTCATCGCCCCAGGCCAGTTCGGTCGCACGCCGCATATCCGCGTGCTCCTGAAAGCCAACAAAGTAAGTCGACAACTGCGTTGACGTAAGTTGCGCTCGCGTCCATTTTCCGGCGGCTTCGCGCTCTTCCTGGAAGCCGCCTTCGATCATCAGTTTCATTGCCGCTTCACGTGACATACCGTCGACATGGATAGCCTGGTCGACAATGGCATTAGTCACCACGCGCAGATAAAACTTGAGGCTGGTGAGGCGCATCAGCGGATCGTTGCCCAGGTAACCGGCGTCGATCGTGGCGCGCTCGGCATACACCGCCCAGCCCTCGACGAACGGCCCCGACCACAACACCGCACGCAGCGTGGACGGGTAGCGGTTGCTCAGCGCGAGTTGCAGGTAATGCCCCGGCACAGCCTCATGCAGGGTAAGGCTCTGTATGGCAT
>CAYVLL010000038.1:7472-14957 GCA_964452235.1 uncultured Woeseiaceae bacterium | reverse complement strand
TATCGCCCGTAATACGGGCTCCTACAGCGGCCGATTCGTGGCGGACGTGAATCACGCCGGGCCGATCGCTTCCGCCACCGCATGCCCGGTGGCACACGCGAGCGTCCAGCCGAGCATCCCGTGTCCCGTATTCAGGTACAGCCCCTTGACCCGGGTCGGTCCGACCAACGGCCGGCTGTCCGGCGTCATCGGCCGATAGCCGCTCCAGCCCTGCACGTCGCCAACATCGTATTGTGCTGCCAGAGGTGCGGTTCGTCGCGCTAACGCAAGGAGCGTGTCGACTCTTGCCCGATCGTCGAGCATGCGCCCATCGACGAAATCCGCAAAGCCGGCGATTCGCATCTGGTTCCCGATGCGACTGAATACCATGCGCTGACTGGCGTGTGAGAGGCTGGTCGACGGCGCTTGCTCACCAAGCGGTAAAGTAAGGCTGTAGCCTCTCACGGGCCAGATGTTGGCCGGGATAGCAAGCTGACGCAGCAACGCAGCACTGCCGCAGCCAAGACTGACAACTACGGCGTCCGCATCGTGCTCGCCATTGCTGGTGATCACACCCGTTACCGTGTTTTCTGCTGTGCGTATAGCAGTCGCTTGCTCGCCGAGTCGGCATGTCACCTGCGCGTTGCGCTCCATCCACGCCACGAGATTGGCGGCAAAAGCATGCGCATCGCCAACTTTATCGCCCGCAGACCAGATTGCGCCTTTGATGTCGTTTTTCAGGTGCACCACGGCAGGCTCTATCCGCACCGCTTCCTGCGGCCCGAGAATCTCCGTCTTGCAACCGTGCTGTTGCTTCAGTTTTGCGGACCGCTTGGCAGCCGACAGCTCTCCGTCACTGGACAATAAAACCAGTTTGCCCGCCGCCCGGAATGAGAACTCCAGCGACACCTGCGTCAACAGCTCGTCCATGAGCTTCGAGGATTGCATCGCGAGCTGCAGCACGGCGACGGTGTTTTCGCGCGAACGAGCCGGCGTGCATTGCCGCAGGAAACCGAGTGACCATCGCATGAAGTCCCGGCCCGGCCGGACCTGGAAGCGTATTGCAGGATCGCGATTGCACATCAGCGCGGGAATTTTGCCCAGGAAACCCGGTCTCGCCAACGCGTCGGTGAAGCTGTAGGAGAGCTGCCCGGCATTTGCAAAACTGGTACCGCTGCCGACGAAGTCCGCCTGATCGATAATTGACACGGTATGACCCGCCTGCGACAGGTACCACGCCGTCGTTACACCGACCACACCGGCGCCAAGGACGATTACGCGCATCGAGCCGGCCGCTCGACAGCACCAGTCTGCGGTCTTGGCAGACAGGGATGCATTCAGTAAGGCAGCTCGCTGAGGCCGCTTATCGGCGGCTTCCATGAAGCAACGCCCGGCACGCGCCGGCCCCAGACTTTGCCGCGATACGCTGCACGAAAATGCTTTGTTACCAGGCGCTGTACCAGATTGACTCGGGGTAACAGCCCGTGCAGCCCGGCGAACTCCACCAGCAGGCGATCGCGAAATTCCATGAACGCGAGATCATTGTCCGTCACACATACGACATTTGACGGGGGCAGGAACGGAGGGATCGCACTGGCAAGCGGAACCGTTCCATCACCGGTACGCTGCGACTCAGGCTTCTCGGCCGATAGTTCGTTGACGAATTGGTGCTCGGCAATGACAAACCGCGGTCCCGCGCGATTTCGCTCGACGGTCACTTGCAGCCGCGTTTTTTCGCCTACGCCGGCGATCACGAGCCAGTCAGCCTGTGACATCGATGCAGCCGAGATTTTAAATCGATGCATTGCATCCCGGTGGCGCTTCGCCGATTGCAGCATGTCATCGAGGATGGCCTGCGCCCGGTTGCGGCGCTCGTCAGCCCGGGTATCCACCGAGTAGATCCGCACGAACTCCGTCAGGCTGTTAACAATACTGGCCTGCATATTGGAGGGATCGTAAAGGTCGATTTCGCTGCCGGACGCATCGACTGTGGCCCCCGGGTAATGCGGAAAGAGCTGGTACAGAGCCGGTGTCACCCGTGCCGCCTCCCGCTCGCGTTCCTGCGGGTCACTCCCTGTCAGAAGGCTCATTCCGGTTGCCATCTTGACGACAGCCTCGATCGACCCGTGCCAGGGCGTTCCTATGGTAACGACTTTGCCGACGAGGGCCGCCCGCCCGAATTCCGCGAGAAGCTCGCCAACGATGAGACCACCCATGGAATGGCCGACCAGGTCGACGCGCAGCGCGGATGCATTGGCGTAGTGCCGCAACAGTCGGGTCCGGGCGATGACCTCGTCAATGAATTCCCTGAGTCGCAGCGAGTTCTGCCGAATATCCATGCGCCAGTCGTAGGGAAAGGCGAACACCGGCGTCGGCTGGTCCGCGCGCGGCGACAACTCGTGACGCAAGGCCTTGATCAAATCGTCGTAGATCGGAATCAGGCGTCCAACTGCAACATCGGCCGGCCCGATGGCCTCGAAGCGCAGATCGTCCGGGTGCAGCGCAAGACGTTCGTAGTCCTTGTTGAAAATCATGGACCAGATTTCGTCCGCATCCAGCGGATAGTGATCGACGAGCCCGCTGCCGGTAATGCCGGGGATGACGATAACCGGATTCTGATGCGTCATGTTAGTACTCTGACAACGTGATTCGGATGGAGTACCACGCTCCAGGCAGCCGATAGCGCATGCGACACCAAGCGGGCCGGTTGGTCAACGGTTTTCGCGCTTGCGGTCGGCATCATTGCGTATCCTGCAGGGAAACGGTTTTCCTGTCACCGGGCCTGCGGTATCCTTGCCGTCGACAGTGCCTGCGCCAAAAGACTTTAACAATAACGATAACAAGGCGTGTTGACGGCGGAATTTGCCGGCGGATAGTGCAAAACGACTGAGCACCAGTCCAACAGGGGGCGACCGAATGTGGGATTCGAAGCGAGTGCCGGAACGCTGCCGGCTGCCGGCCGTCGCCTGTGTGGCAATCAGCCTGATGTTGGGAGGCTGCGAACCGGAGGCCGGCTTACCGGAGGCCGGCTCACCGGAGGCCGGCTCCAGCGACCAGCGGTCCACAGCGGCTGCATGGGCCGAAGGGCCAGGCACCGCGGATGGGCAATGGCAGTACCTGGGCGGTGACGCCGCGCATACGCGCTACTCGCCGGTCGACGAGATCGACGCCGGCAATTTCGCGGACCTCGAGGAGGCCTGGGTGTGGGATGGCGCCAGCTTTGGCGCGCAAAGCGGTCGTTCGACACCGAGCTACGTCAATGGGCGACTCTATACGGTCGCCGGCCCGCGACGCTATGTCGTCGCGCTCGACCCTGCGTCGGGCGAACTCGTCTGGTCGTATCGCGAACCGCACACCGCCCGCTGGGAATATTCGATGCGCCAGGACTACGGCAAAGGCGTCGCCTATGCCGAGATTGACGGACGCGGCGTCATCTACATTATCTCCCCGGCATTCTTCCTCACCGCGCTCGATGCCGAAACCGGCCGGCCACTGCAGGGATTTGGCAAACCGGTGCCGGTCGACGGCTTTCCGCAAACCGGCGTGGTGGACCTGCTGGCCGACCTCGGGCACGAGTATGACCCCTACCACGGCATCCCACTGGAGAAGGGCTACATCACATCTTCATCGCCGCCGATAGTGGTCAATGGCGTCGTCGTGGTCGGCAACTCTGCGGAACAGGGCTACTACCAGTCGCGCGTCGAAAACATACCGGGTGACATTCTGGGTTACGACGCGAAGACCGGCGAGTTCCTGTGGAAGTTCAACGTCATTCCGCAGCCCGGCGAGGTCGGTCATGAAACCTGGGAAAATGACGCGTGGCAATGGACCGGCGATATTTCGTCCTGGGCACCGCTATCGGCGGACCAGGAGCGCGGCATTGTCTATATACCAACCAACCCCGCCACTATCGATTACTACGGTGGCTTCCGTCCGGGCGACAACCTGTTCGGCACCAGTCTCATCGCACTCGACGTCAAGACTGGTGAACGTGTCTGGCATTACCAGCTGGTACGCCACGACGTCTGGAATTACGACACACCGACCGCGCCTTTGCTCCTCGATGTCGAATTCGAAGGTGAGACGGTGCCGATGCTGGCGCAGGCCACCAAGCAGAATTTCCTGTACGTATTCAACCGTGTCACCGGCGAGCCGATCTGGCCGATCGAGGACCGCCCCGTTCCCGAATCGCTGATCCCCGGTGAGAAACTGTCCGCAACGCAGCCCTTCCCGACAAAACCGGCTGCCTACGATATGCAGGGGCTGACTCACGACGACCTCATCGACTTTACGCCGGAACTTCGCCAGGCGGCGATCGACAGCCTGCGGGAATACCAGATCGGACCCCTTTTCCATCCACCATTGCATCGGGACAACGATCTCGGCTACAAGGCGGCGTTCTGGTGCCCGGGCGATGGTGGTGGCTCGAATATCGATGGCCCGACCGTCGCGGACCCCGAAACCGGTATCGTGTACGTCACGTCGCGCAAGGGATGCACGGCGCGCATCATCGCATCGGGTGAAGAACGTGACGCCACCATTCCCAAGCCCACCGGCATGACGTTCGCCGACTACGTGGCATTGCGTCCCGATGGCGTTCGCGGCCCCGACGATCTGCCGCTTTTCAAACCGCCCTACAGCCGTATCACGGCCATCGATTTGAAGACCGGTGAACACCTGTGGTGGATTCCGGTCGGCGAGACGCCCGAGCGTGTGCTGAACCACCCGGACCTTAAAGACAGGGACATTGCCAACACCGGTACCGGGCAGAATGCTTCGATGCTCGTAACGAAGACCCTGTTGATGTACGCCGCAGAGGCCAGCGACGGCACGCCGCACCTGTATGCAGTGGACAAGTCCAGTGGCGAGCAGATTGCGAAAGTGGAGATCCCGGCGCGCACCCGCTATGGCGCGATGACCTACCTCCACGAAGGCAAACAGTATGTAATTCTGCAAACCGGGCCGACGTTGACTGCCATGGCCCTGGCCGACTGGTAACAGTGCTCGACCCGGCACGCCTTCGTGAATAGCATAACTGCCGCAGTCGCGCAGGCTGACTTCCCCAGGAGACTTTATGACGAATCGATGCCAACCGACCTTCCGTTTCAGCGTCCTGCCGGTAGTGGCCGGACTGGCTCTGGCGGCCACAGCCGCAGCCGACGCCCCAGGTACGAAGGACGGCCAATGGCACTATCTCGGCGGTGACTCGGGACACACACGATACTCACCCGCAAACCAGATCAATGCCGAAAATTTTGCCGACCTCGATGAAGAATGGGTATGGGATGGCGCCAGTTTCCAGGCGCAAAGCGGACGTTCGACGCCAAGTTACATCAATGGCAGGCTTTACACCGTAGCCGGACCACGGCGCCACGTAGTCGCAATCGACCCGGCGAACGGCGAGACGCTGTGGTCTTATCGGGAACCGAACACAAGGCGCTACGAATACTCCATGCGCAAGGACTACGGCAAGGGCGTTGCGCATGCTTCGATCGATGGTCGCGACGTTATTTACATCATCTCACCGGCGTTCTTTCTCACGGCACTGGATGCAGAGACCGGCGCGCCGCTTGAGGGTTTCGGCAAACCGGTTCCAGTCGCCGGCTTCCCGAAGACCGGTGTCGTCGATCTGCTCGCCGATCTGGGACACGAGTACGACCCCTACGAAGGCATCGCTCTGGAAACCGGTTACATCACTTCGTCATCGCCACCGATCGTGGTGAACGGAGTCGTCGTGGTCGGCAACTCCGCCGAACAGGGCTACAACCAGTCGCGCATCGAGAACATACCGGGCGATATTCTGGGTTACGACGCAAAAACCGGCGAGTTCCTTTGGAAGTTCAACGTCCTCCCGCGGCCGGGGGAATTCGGGCACGAGACCTGGGAAAACGACGCGTGGAAATGGACCGGCGATATCTCCTCGTGGGCGCCGTTGTCGGCGGACCAGGAGCGCGGCATCGTCTATGTTCCAACCAACCCTGCGACGCTCGATTTCTACGGCGGCTTCCGGCCCGGCGACAACCTGTTCAGTACCAGCCTCATCGCGCTGGACGTCAAGACCGGCAAACGCGTATGGCATTACCAGCTCGTGCGCCACGACATCTGGAATTACGATACGCCGACCGCGCCGATACTGCTCGACGTCACTGTCAATGGAAAAGAAGTCCCCATTGTCGTGCAGGCCACCAAGCAATCCTTTCTTTACACGTTCAATCGCGAGACCGGCGAACCGATCTGGCCGATCGAGGACCGGCCAGTACCGGCTTCGAAAATCCCCGGCGAGAAACTGTCCGAGACACAGCCGTTCCCGACGCGACCGGCGCCTTTCGACATTCAGGGGCTGACGCACGACGACCTGATCGATTTCACGCCTGAACTTCGCCAGGCCGCGATTGACATCGTCTCGGAGTACGAGATCGGACCGTTGTTCAATCCGCCCTTACATCGGGACAATGATCAAGGCCTTATAGGCGCATTGTGGTGCCCCGGCGACATTGGCGGGGTCAACATCGATGCCCCGCCCGTCGCCGACCCGGTCAGCGGAATTCTGTATGTCTCGTCGCGCAAGCACTGCTCGACACGCATTATGGCGCCCGGCTCTGAACGAGACAGGCTTATCGAGGAGCCAACCGGGACGACCATTGCCGACTACGCTGTACTCAGCGGTTTCGGCGTGCGCGGCCCGGACGACCTCAACATGTTCAAGCCGCCATACAGCCGCATTACTGCCGTCGACATGAATACCGGCGAACACCTGTGGTGGATTCCGGTTGGCGAAACGCCGGAGCGAGTACTGAATCACCCGCAATTGAAGGGTATCGACATCCCGAACACCGGCACGGGCCGCGCCGCACCGATGGTTGTTACAAGTACCTTGCTGATGTACGCCGGTGATGCTTCGGATGGTACGCCGCACTTGTACGCAATCGATAAGGTGAGCGGTAAACAGCTAGGCAAGGTCGAAGTCCCCGCCACCAGTTCATACGGGATGATGACCTACCTGCACGGCGGCAAGCAGTACGTAATTCTGCAGACCGGCAGCAAACTTACCGCCCTCGCCCTGGTCGAATGAGCGGAACCCGGGTACTTTCATGATCTCATCAGTACGACAGATTCTTGCCACACTTTCGCTTCTGGTCAGCGCCGGCGCGCTGGCCGACCCGCGCACGATCAACGATGGCATATACACTGACCAACAGGCGAAAGCAGGCGAAAAGCTGTATGCACAGCATTGCCTCACCTGTCACGACAAGAAGTATTTCCGGCCGGTACTGAAAACCTGGGACGGGCAGCCGCTCGGCATTCTGTACACCATCATGAGCGCATCCATGCCGGAAAGTAATCCCGGCGCGTTGCCTCGCAAGGAATACGTCGAAATACTGGCGTATATCCTGTCGCTCAATCGCTACCCCGCCGGTGACAGCGAACTCGGGTACGAAGACGGCATGCTCGATGACATCACGATCGCAAGCCGCGCGGCGAATTGAGGCTTGAAGACAGGCGGCG
>CAYVLL010000038.1:0-7372 GCA_964452235.1 uncultured Woeseiaceae bacterium | reverse complement strand
ACCGGGCGCCGGATCAGGCGAGAATCAGCCTGCCGTCCTCGTTTATGTCGAGCGTCTTGTCCGCACAGATCTCTGCGCAGTTTTCAGGCACAGCAAGTACAGTTCGTCCTGCGTATTCGTAAGTCGTATCGTCTTCCTTCGGCATCTGCAACTTGAGTGCAAGCCCGGCCTCCTCGCCTCGCACGAGTCGCACGCACTTGTTGTCTGCGTCGGGTCCATCGGCCTTTGCAATGGCCTTGTCCAGTTGCTTTAGTACCGGTTCGGTTACGGTAAGCATATTTGTCTCCTCATTTTCACTGATGAATGTAACGTACATTTTCTAGTATGCCTTCTAAAAACTGCGAACCTGAACACCAGAACCTGTCTCATAATTGTCCGTGGCCGCGGACAATTATGAGACAGGTTCTAACGTTCCGGAGCCAACGCGACGGAAGCGCCTTGCCTCCGCCGGGCGACTTGCGATAGCGCCATGGCTACGACCGTTCCTGCAAGGATTCCCGGCATGCCTTCGTAAACCATGGTGTGCCAGTCGAGCAGACGCCAGATGATCGCTGTTGCGACTCCCACCGCCATCGCAGCGATAGCGCCTGCCTCGCTTATTCGACGGCCAAGTGCGTAAATCGTCAGCAACGGCGCGAAGGCGGACGCCAGCGTTGACCAGGAAAGAATCACAAGCTGAAACACGCTCCGCGTTTCGCTCATGGCGACTATAAGTGCAAGTATTGTCACGGCCGCCGTTGCCAGCTTCGCATGCAAGGTGCTGTCGCTCCGCTTTGGCAGCAAGTCATGGGTGATCGCTGCCGAACAACTCAGCACGAGCGAGTCGGCGGTGGACATGGTCGCGGCAAAAATGCCGGCGAGGACCATGCCGACGAAGATGGCCGGCAACAGTTCAAGCGCCATGGTCGGTAGCGCGAGTTCCGGATCCATTTCGCCCAGTTCGGGCAAATACAATCGCGACAACATGCCGACACCGGTTGCAAGCGCATAAAACGCTGTGAAATAACCGTAATACCAGGCGCGCGCACGAATCAGGTTTTCAGTGCTATCCAGCGCCATGAATCGCACCATAACGTGTGGCTGACCGACGACCGAGAATCCGGCAAACATCCAGCCAAGCACGAACAGTCCCATGCCAATCGCGCCCGGGAACAGCAGCGACGACGGGAACAAATCAAGGAAACCGGGTACGGCCGTCATCCTGTCAATTGCAACTGACACGCCGCCCTGCCCGAGAACACCGACGATGAACAACAGGGACATTGCGGCCAGCATCACGGTCGACTGTGCCGCATCGGTCCAGATCGATGCGCGAATGCCGCCGGCAACGCTGTAGGCCAGTATCATTGCTGCGACCACGACCGCGCCGGTCGCCGGGTTCCAGCCGAGTACACCTTGCAGTGCCTTGCCGCCGGCACTGATCTGGGCGGCCGCATAGGCACCGAGAAACACCAGCATGACCACTGCTGCAATGCGCCGCCAAAGTCGGAATTCCTCGCCGTGCCAGTGCGCCAGCACGGCCGCGAATGATGCTTCGTCGGTTTGTTCTGTAATCTGGCGCAATTTTCGGTGAATGAACAGCGAGCCGATGAAATCGCCGACGATCCAGCCAACCATGAGCCAGATCGCGGCCAACCCGGTGGAGTAGGTAAAGCCGATAACGCCGATGAACATATAGCCGGAATTGTTGGTGGCTACCGCAGATAGTCCGGTCAGCCAAGGCGATACCGAACGGCTGGCAAGGTAGTAATCGTTGCGCGACTTGCTCGCGTACCAGGCCGACGACAGACCGACACCGACGAACAGCAGCAGGAACAGGATGAAGCTCAGTTCAATCATGCGACAACAGCCGTCTTGACGGGCCTGCAAGAGGCGGCGGCCGTGTTCAAGCCGCTTTCCTGGAATCCTTCTTGAGCGAGTCTTCCTTGCGCCGTTCCTCGATCAATGCAACGTGCAAGGCAATAACAGCCTGGTCGTAGTCCTCCTCGGCCAGGAGGAAAAGGATATCAACGTTGCGAATGAGTTGGTGTAACCCGAGTACTTCGATACCCGCTTTCGAAAGAGCAGATACTGCAATTGCAGTGAGTCCGCGCACATTCAGGTCGCTGCCAATCGCTGTAACAATCGCTACCTTGCGCACACTGATATTCGCTGACGGAAAGGAGGCGCGCAGATCATTTGTTACGCGCTTGACTGACTTGAGCGAGCCCGCAAGATAGTGTGCAATGGTATTCGCATTCGACGTTTTTGTAACAACCCTTACCCGATGACGCCGCAAGGATTCCAGTATGGCGGCATCAAAGCCTTTTATACCGACCATATCCTGTTCGAAGAACTCGAGCGCGACAACGCTCTTCATGCCCGTGATAATTTCTGCTCTCGGTTGCTTCGAGACATAGTCACTACGAATTTCCGCACCAGCATCATCGGGATCGAAGGTGTTGCGAATTCTCAATGGAATGCCGGCCTGCCGCAGCCCTTTGGCAGCGCCCGGATGAATTGCCTCCATGCCCATGTTCGACAGCTGGTCGGCGACGTCGTAATTCGTGCGCTCGATCTTTCGTACCCGGTCCTTACCGATAAGCAAGGGATCGCCGCTGGACAGGTGAAACTCCTTATGGATGATAGCCTCGCGAGCGCCGGTCAGTACTGCAATACGCGATAGCGTCACTTCACTGTAGCCGCGACCGTACTTTTGCATGATGCCGTCTCGACAGTGTGCGTAGCCGGTTACGATCGGCATCGTATTGCTGAGGTCAATATCGGCAAGAGCGTTCCTGATGCGGTCGTCCATGCTCTGGCCGGAGTCGTCTCGCCAGCCGGTCAGGTCGACGAAAGTTGCGTTGATGCCGTGTTGCTGCAGCAGGAGACTCGTATTATGAGCGCTGTGCGCTTCACCGAGTGCCGCCAGCATCTCGCGCACAGTGCTGAGGTGCTCGTTCAGGCTGAAGTGTCCGTAAGAGCACAGCCGATGCAGGTCCAAAAGGCAGCTTCGAACACCCTCGATTCGCTCCTGCACAAAGCTGTCCGCGACACGGCAGGTTGCTGGATCGCTGAAGACAGCCCGGTTAATCTCCCGCATATCACGGCGAACATTGCTGATTGCGTCGCCCCAGGCCCACTCGGATTCCGAGCCGGAAAACAGCGAGTGCACCCCGGCTTCGCCAGTCTTCTTATGTTCAAGAAGCTTGTTTGTAATTCCGGCATAGGCTGAGACCACGAAGATGCGCTGGTAGAGCTCCGGCCCCATACGGTCACCGAGAAAAATATTCCCGAGCACGGCTTTCGTGTCGGCAATCGATGTGCCGCCGATTTTCTCTACTGTGTGCAGAGAGGCTGGCTCTCCTGGTGCCAATTTATTCTCCTCAGGCCGCATCGCGCACCAGCTGACCATCTCGCGGCTGTACCGCCGCAATGTTTTCCCGAGCGGCAATGAAATCCGGTCTCGGCGTTGCCGGCCCGAACGGGTCTTCGAGCCGGTTCGAAAGCGCGTTGTAGACGATGAAGGCGTTGCTGCGTGGAAACGGAGTGATATTGCTGGCCGATCCATGCATGGTGTTGCAATCGAACAGCACGACGGTCCCAGCCGGTCCGGTCGCTGCATCGATACCACCTCGCTCGGCCAGCCTGGTCAACGACTCGTTGTCGGGCACTCCGTACTCCTGGCGACGAAGCGACTGCTTGTAATGCTCCTCCGGCGTCTCCCCCACACAACTTGCAAAATAGCGGTGCGAACCGGGAATCAGCATGAGGGGACCGTTGTAGGGGGTGTTCTCCGTCAGCAGGATCGTCATCGACAATGCGCGCATCCGCGGCATCCCGTCCTCGACGTGCCAGGTCTCGAAGTCCGAATGCCAGTAGAATTCTTTCCCAGTGAAGCCCGGCTTGTAGTTCATGCGCGTCTGGTGAATGTAGACCTCATCGTTCAAGAGGAACTGCGCGATGCGTACGAGGCGAGCGTCTTCGACAAGCCGGTCGAAGACCGTACTTTGTGTGTGCACCTTGAAAACTGAGCGAACCGCGCCTGAATCCGGTTCGGCAATGACCGTTTGTGGATCCAGATTACCGCCAGGCAATTGGCGCAGACGCGTTGCTTCATCGCACAGAACGCGTATTTCGTCGTCATGGAACAGGTCGTGCAGGACGATAAAGCCGTCACGTGCATACTTGCTCGTTTGGGGCTCGGAGAGCGGTGCGTCCGGGGTCCATTTGCGGTAAACCGTTTCGTCCTCACGCTGCACCAGTTCCGGCCGGTCCGCCAATCGCGAGGGATAGGCATCCTCCCTCTCGTGGGCCGCGACGTGGAAGCGATTGACATCGTTGGCGTTCATACAGCTTCTGCCTGTAACGGATACGCGCCACTTTCGTCGTGCACTTCGAGACCATTCAGGGGCGGATTGAAAACGCAGGCCATTACCATCTCGGATTCGGCGCGCAGAACATGTCGATCGTTCTGATCGAGCGCATACATTATCCCGGGCTCAATAGCGAACGACTCGCCGGTCTGGCTGTTCTCGATTGACCCGTGCCCGGATATGCAATACACGGACTCCAGATGGTTCTTGTAGTGCATCGGCAATTCGGCGCCGGAATAGATTGTTGTGATGTGAAACGAGAAGCCCATGCCGTCTTCCTTGAGTAACAAGCGAACGCTGTTCCAGCCCTTGCTTTCTACCAGCCGCTTGCCGCCCCGTGACTCTTTCAGGTTACGCACGATCATCGCCAGTCTCCTTCAAGCCGCCTTGCGATCGGATTTTTCCAGTGCGTCTTGCACGGCTTTCGCAAGAATATCCAGACCCTTGTTGAATTCTTCGTCCGGGATGGTCAACGCGGCGAGGCACTTGATCACTTCGTCTCGCGGGCCACTCGTTTCGATCACCAGGCCATGGCCAAATGCCGCGCGCACAACTTTGGCAGCTATATCGCCAGATGGCATTGCCAGGCCGCGCATCATGCCGCGGCCCTTTACTGTCACCTGCGCTGCGCCCGCGTCTGCTGCGATGTCGGTCAACCGATCTCTCAACAGCTCGCCCTTTTCATACACGCTCGACTCGAGCGTCTTATCCCGCCAGAACTCCTCAAGAGCAGCCCGTGCCGTAACAAAGGCATGGCAGTTGCCGCGAAACGTGCCGTTGTGCTCGCCGGGGAGCCACTTGTCGAATTTTCGATCGATCAACACCAGCGCGAGAGGTAAGCCGTAGCCGGACACCGACTTCGCCAGGGTCACAATGTCCGGCTTAATGCCGGCCGGCTCGAAGCTGAAGAAAGTTCCGGTCCGTCCGATGCCTGCCTGGATATCATCCACGATGAACAGGGCGCCGTGTTTGCGCGCGATGTCGCCGATTTTTTGCAGCCAGCTGTAGTCGGCTACATTGAGCCCACCCTCGCCCTGCACAGTTTCGACGATGACGGCTGCGGCAGGATCGACGCCGCTGGATGGATCCGACAGCAGAGTATCAAGATACGCAGCTGTATCGACTTTCGGCCCCATGTAGCCGTCATACGGAAGGCGCGTTACACCGTCGAGACCTGTGCCCGCGCCATCGCGATGATGAGAGTTTCCGGTACACGCAAGTGCACCTAGCGTCACGCCGTGGAAGCCGTTAGTAAATGCGACGACGTTCCGACGACCAGTTACCTTGCGCGCCAGCTTGAGTGCCGCTTCCACCGCATTGGCGCCAGTCGGCCCGGGAAACTGTACGACGTAATCGAGACCGCGCGGGCGCAAAATCGTTGTCGAGAGTTCATCGAGAAACTGCGCCTTGCTCTCGCTGTACATATCGAGACTGTGCGTCAGTCCGTTACTGCCAATATAGTCGAGCAGGGCCGTCTTGAGCGGCTCCGGGTTGTGCCCGTAGTTGAGCGTCGAACAACCCATCAGGAAGTCGAGGTACCGGGAACCGTCAGCCGCGGTTAGCCATGACCCCCTTGCGCTCGTGAAAACAACCGGAAAGTTTCGCGAGTAGCTGCGAACCTTTGATTCGAGATGCTCGAAGGTCGCTGCATTCGGCTTTCCCGGCCTCGTTTGGCCTTGATTGGTCATATTGGTTAGTCCTCGTTCCTGAATCAGGCGGCCGAAACGGCCTGCCTGGTAGCGGGCGCTTGCTGCGCCAGCGGACCGATCGTGATCAGTCGCTCGCTGTCGTGGCGGCCGCGAAAGTGTACGTCTTCATCAAAACCCGGTGATTCCTGAAGTGGCGCATCCTGCTGGTCGGCAAATGATTGAAACAGTGCGCGTGACGCTTCGTTATCCGGCGTGATCGTCGTCTTCAGATAATCGACGCTTGAACAGTTCCTTCGCTCGAGGAGTCGAGCCAGCATCGTCCTGGCGAGGCCCATGCCGCGCGCGTCTTCGTGCACCGCCACCTGCCACACGAACAGTGTGTCGTTATCGCCCGGCGGCCGATACGCGGAGATCCAGCCGACGACGCGCCCCTGCACTTCCGCCAGGATGCAGGTATCCGCAAAATCACTGCATTGCAGCAAATTGCAATACATCGAGTTGCGGTCCAGTGGGGGGCATTCCGCAATGAGCTGCCATATGCGGGCACCATCGCTTGGCTGCGGTTTGCGCAGCAGCGGGTCATCAGCACGCTGGCCATCGGCGTCACGAGGACGTTTTTGAGTTTCGGTGTCCATTTGAAATTATTTTGTTATTCTAACTAAATATCTGGCAATATCAAGGGAGTGGAAGAGTCCCTGGATTCGATGAATTCCAATATGTTTAAGTTATTGTTTTTTATAAAAAATATGAAGTCCCTGGTGAGCCGGAAACCAGCGCGCCTGATTTATTTTTATTTAGAAACTAATAATACCGTCCAGGTTTACGATAATTTCGCCGGTGGGACGCTATGATATCGGCCAGAAATCAGCTCTCACCGCAGCGGGCGATCCAGCCATGAACGACCGATCCGATACAGCCCTGATCGCCTTGCGCCGGATTCTGCGGGCTACGGAACTGAATTCTCGCGAGCTGGCCCGCGAAACCGGGCTGACCACCTCGCAATTCGTAATCCTGCAGATTATTGGTCGTGCGGGCAGCGCCATGCCCAGTTCCATTGCCCGGTTGGCGCGCCTTACGCCGGCCACGGTGACGGTGATCGTAGCCAAGCTGGAGAGCGCCGGACTTGTAACCCGGCGGCGCGGCACGGAGGACCGGCGCCGCAACTGGGTCGAGATAACACCGGCCGGCCGCAAAATACTCGATGAATCCCCCGATCTTCTGCAGGATCGATTTCAGGCAGCCTTCGCCCTGCTCGATGACTGGGAACAGGCACTGATCATTGCCGGACTGGAGCGCGTTTCGTCATTGCTGGACGCCGGCACGCTCGATGCGGCACCGTTACTCGATGTCGGTGAGGTGGATCGACTG
>CAYVLL010000037.1:0-15535 GCA_964452235.1 uncultured Woeseiaceae bacterium | reverse complement strand
TCTTGCCCTTGAGGGGCAGGATCGCCTGGGTGCGGCGGTCGCGGCCTTGCTTGGCAGAACCGCCGGCCGAATCGCCCTCGACCAGGAACAGCTCGGACAGTGCCGGATCCTTTTCCTGGCAGTCCGCGAGCTTGCCGGGCAGTCCTGCGATGTCGAGCGCCCCCTTGCGGCGCGTCATCTCCCGGGCTTTGCGCGCCGCTTCCCGGGCGCGCGCTGCGTCGATGACCTTGCCGACAATGGCCTTGGCTTCCTGCGGGTTCTCCAGCAGGAATTCCTCGAGCCGCTCCGACATGGCCGACTCGACAATGGATTTGATTTCAGATGAAACCAGTTTGTCCTTGGTCTGAGACGAGAACTTCGGATCCGGCATTTTCACGGACAGCACCGCGGTAAGGCCCTCGCGCGCGTCGTCGCCAGTCGGGGTCGACTTCTCCTTGCGGCTCGATGCTTCGCGGTCGATGTAGCCGTTCAGCGTGCGCGTCAGGGCGCTGCGAAAACCCGCCAGGTGGGTTCCGCCATCGCGCTGTGGAATCGTATTCGTATAGCAGAACATGTTCTCCTGGTAACCGTCGTTCCACTGCAGCGCCGCCTCGACCACGATGCCCTCGCGCTCGAGCTGGAAATGAAACACGGCCGGGTGCACCGGCGTCTTGTTGCGATTGAGGTGACGTACGAAGGCCTTGATGCCGCCCTCGTATTCGAAGACATCTTTCTTGTCTTCCCGCTCATCGATCAACTCGATGCGCACGCCCGAATTGAGAAACGACAGCTCGCGCAGGCGTCGCGCGAGAATGTCATAGTGGAACTCGACATTGGTAAATGTGCCGCTGGACGGCTTGAAACGCAGCGTCGTACCGGTCTTGTCGGTATCGCCTACGATCGCCAAAGGCGCCACCGGCTCACCGTGCCGATACTCCTGCTGGTGGATCTTGCCGTCACGATGAATGGTCAACATGAGTTGCTCCGACAGCGCATTCACCACCGACACACCGACGCCGTGCAGACCGCCCGAAACCTTGTACGAATTGTCATCAAACTTGCCGCCCGCATGCAGCACGGTCATGATGACTTCGGCAGCGGAGCGGCCCTCCTCCGGGTGCAAGTCGACCGGCACACCGCGGCCATCGTCCGTAACGGTCACCGATTCGTCCGCGTGGATAGTGACGGTAATAACGTCGCAATAGCCGGCCAGCGCCTCGTCAATCGAGTTGTCGACCACCTCGAAAACCATGTGATGCAGGCCGGTGCCATCGTCGGTGTCGCCGATGTACATTCCCGGGCGTTTACGGACCGCATCCAGGCCCTTTAAGACCTTGATATTGCTGGAAGTATAGGTTTTCTTTTCGGTCATTCCGGATCCTCGGGACATAAGCGGCTTATTGTATCACTGGCGGGCATCTGCAGGGTGTGCGGGGCGTCCGGCCAAGACGCTGGCGGGGGCCAGCGCCTATGGCTCGAAAACCACCCTGGAATCGCCTCCGCCGCAGGGGAGGCTCGGAGACGATGCGGAAGGACGATCGAGGGCAAGTGCCGGTGAGCCCGTTAGGCCCCTAGCGGATGCGGTCGAGGACGCCCTGTTCCACGTGGAACAGGGCAGGTGTTTCGGGAAAGAGCGTGTCGTCGGCGTGCAGGGCGGTGGCGATGACCTGGCTGCCGAGTGCACTTACTTCGTCAATCAAACGACCGAGCGACCGACGGTCGAGCTCGGCGGCGGGATCGTCCAGTAGCAGCAGGAGGGGGCGGCCCAGGTGAGCCTGCACAACAGCGGTGGCGGACAGGATCAGGGTGCAGGCGAGGAGCTTCTGCTGGCCTCGCGATACGCGCTTTCGCGCCTGGCGTGCGTCGCTGCTCAAACGGAGATCGGCTCGCTGGGGCCCGGACTGCGTGCTGCCCAGTTGCCGGTCGCGCTGCCGGTTCAACTCCAGGGCCGCCGCCAGGCTACGCTCCGCCGCCCAGCCCCGCTGGTATTCGAAGCCCACCGGCTCCCCCAGTAAGCGTCGGCCCGTGCTTTCCAGCGCTTCACGAGCGGTCTCCAGCACCCGGGTCCGGACTTCGTCGACACGCAGCGCCAGTTCCTCGAACTCCCGGTCCCAGCCGGCCAGGGTGACGGTGTCCCTGTCCTCGCGCAGAACCGTATTGCGCTGGCGCAAGGCTCGACGAAAGTCCCGCCACAACCCCAGGTAGCCCTGTTCCACGTGGAACGCCATCCAGTCGAGATAACGGCGGCGGCCCTCCGGACCGGCCGCCACCAGATCGTGCACATCCGGATCCACGACCTGTAGCGGCAATACCGCGGCCAGCGCCGCGCCGCCACCGTCCCGATCACCGTTCACACTGATCTCCAGGCCCGCGCTACCGTTCCTGACTCCCAGGCTCGATAGCCGATCGCCGTCCTCCACCCCGCCTCGCAGCAAGAACTCCCGGCTGCCGTGCCGCAGCAGCTGTTCGGTACTGGCACCTCGAAAAGATTTTCCGCGACCCAGGTAGGCAATAGCCTCGAGCAGGCTGGTCTTGCCGGATGCGTTAGTCCCGTAAACGAGGTTATAGCCAGGAGCTGGTTCCAGCGTTACCGACTCGAGGCAGCGAAAATCTGTTGCCGAAAAGCTCCGCAGCGTCACGCTCGGAAACCTGCGGCCGAGCCGCTGTGGATAACCGCCCGGACCTCCCCACGCCGCCACTGATCTGGCGGCTGCCGGCAAGTACCAGTACCTGAATTACCTGTGGATAATTCCACCATGGCGCTTCCCTGCCGGCCAAGGCCCCCGCGCCCCGACTGCCCCCACCGGACTACAGCCGCATCGGCATGACGACGTATTTGCAGTCCTCGTCATCCGGCTTGCGCAGCAGGCAACTCGAGTTACCATCCACCACCGACAGGCTGATTTCGTCGGCATCGATCGCCCCCAACGCGTCTAACAGGTAGTTCACGTTAAAGCCGATCTCGATTTCCTCGCCCGGGTAGGTCACCTCGAACTCTTCCTCCGCCTCTTCCTGTTCCGGATTGTGAGCCTGCAACACCACACTTCCCTTGCGGATAGTCAACCGAATTCCTCGGTACTTTTCGTTAGAAAGAATGGCCGTGCGCTGCAAAGCGCTGCGAAAAGACTGCCGGTCAGCCAGCAGCTGGTTACCCGTGTCCTGCGGGATAACCCGCTCGTACTCCGGGAAACGTCCGTCAATTAGCTTCGAAGTGAAGCGAATTCCTTCTAAATGGATACGAATATGATTGCTGCCAAGCTCCAGCTTCAAATTGCCTTCCCCCGTCATCAGGCGCTGCAGTTCCAGAACACCTTTTCGCGGCACGATAACCTGTTTTACCGGCACTTTGCTCGACGATTCCAGCGCGATCTGACAAAGGGCGAGTCTGTGCCCATCGGTCGCAACGGCCCGCAGGTGCTTTTTTCCCGTCTCCAGCAACAGCCCGTTCAGGTAGTAGCGGACGTCCTGCTGAGCCATCGAAAAATGTGTCTTCTCCAGCAACCGCACAAGGGAGGTTTGCGGTAATTCCAGGCTTTCAGCCGCGTTGATGTCCTCAACCGTCGGAAACTCTGCAGCCGGCAGCGTGGTCAGCGTGAACTTGCTTTTCCCGGAGCGCACCGAGACCTTTTCTCCCGACAGGCCGATCGTTACCTGGGCCTTCTCCGGCAACGCTCGGCAAATATCCAGCAATTTGCGCCCCGGCACCGTTACCTCGCCGCCGCTCGCGACCTCAACATCGGCACTAGCGACGAGCTCCACTTCCAGATCCGTGCCGGTCAGCGACAGCTTACCGTTCCTTGCCACCAGCAGCACGTTCGCCAGAATCGGCATGGTCTGGCGGCGTTCAACCACCCCGATGACGGCCTGCAAAGGTTTTAGCAACGCCTCACGAGCTGCGCTCAACTTCATCGATTTCACCTGTTAATAAATATTGGAGAAAATCCCATTTCTATTATTATTAAGGGCTACAAGCCCTGTGTATAACTTTTAAAATAGTTTATAAAACAGCAATCTATGGCGAATTTTCGGCGCTGATACCCGGTGCGCGAAACGCCTGCAAAATGTGATTAAGCTGTGGACAAAAATATCCCGGAAAGTTGTGCACGGCTTATGCACATTATCCTGTCAGAGTTCTCAACAAATTCAAATAATCTTCATCCACACGCTTCTCGCATTCCCGAAGTGCGGCAATGCGGCGGCATCCGTGCAGCACCGTCGTGTGATCGCGTCCGCCAAAAGCGTCGCCGATTTCAGGCAAGCTATGATTGGTCAGTTCCTTGGCCAGCGCCATGGCCAGCTGCCTGGGACGGGCGATCGACCGGCTGCGGCGCTTGGACAACAGGTCCGCTACGCGAATTTTGAAGTACTCGGCCACGGTTTTCTGGATATTCTCGATCGATACCAGCCGGTCCTGCAGCGCGAGCAGATCACGCAACGCTTCCTTCGCGAAATCCAGGCTGATCGGGCGACCGGTGAACTGTGAGTTGGCCATCACCCGGCGCAACGCCCCCTCGAGCTCACGGACGTTCGAACGGATGCGCTTGGCGATGAAAAAAGCAACCTCCTCGGGCAGAAGGACATTCTCCGCAGCCGCCTTGCTCATCAGGATGGCCACCGAGGTTTCAAGTTCGGGCGGCTCGATCGATACCGTCAGCCCCCAGCCGAAGCGCGACTTCAGGCGCTCTTCCAGCCCGTCGACCTCTTTCGGATAGCGGTCACAGGTTAAAACAATCTGCCGCTGTCCTTCGAGCAAGGCATTGAAGGTATGAAAAAACTCTTCCTGCGAGCGCTCTTTCCGGGCGAAAAACTGGATATCGTCGATCAACAACGCGTCCAGCGAACGATACGAGCGCTTGAAGTCAGAAATCGTGTTGTGCTGCAGGCCCTTGACCATGTCCCCGACGAAGCGCTCGGAATGCACATAAGCGACGCGAGCGTTGGGATCCCGCGCCATCATCGCGTTGCCGATCGCCTGCATCAGGTGGGTCTTGCCCAGTCCGACGCCGCCGTAAATGAACAACGGGTTGTAAGACTTGCCCGGATTCTCCGCAACCTGCAACGCGGCGGCGCGCGGCAACTGGTTGCTCTTGCCTTCGACGAAGTTGGTAAACGTGAACAACGGATTCAGTCGACTTGCCACCGGGGTAGCGGCATTGATAGTGGCCGGGCGGGGGGCTCGCAACGGCACCGAACTCTCCGGCTGCCGCGAACCCACCTCTACGACAACCTCGTTGCCGCCGCCGGCGCCGTCAACCAGCTCGAGAATGCGTTCGATGTAGTGCTGTTGCAGCCAATCCACGACGAATCGATTCGGCGCCAGCAAACGCAAGATGCGACCCTCCTCGACGGCTTGCAGCGGCCGGATCCAGGTATTGAACTGCTGTTCCGGCAGTTCCGCCTGCAAATCGCGGACACAGCGATTCCAGAGGTTGGTTTCAGCCTGCAAAATTCCCCCAAAAGGCGATTCTTGTTGCGACGATGGTAGATGACGGTATACGGGACCCGGCAGTCTATAACGTCCCATCCGGCTTCGCCACAGAGCAAAAACTTCTGCAGGGGACGGCGTGAGCGGGCGGCGAATAGCGCAATACGGTTGCTCCGCTACGTTCACAAATCCGGTACCGGATTGCGCAACTGCGCCGGTTTGGTTGACACAAATTAGCCCCCCGCGTACTCTAGCCGGCTATTTTTCCGACTGCCCGCACGCGGCGGTCGCCAATGCAGGTATCACGGAAATGAAACGCACGTTCCAGCCCGGCCGGCTCAAGCGAGCCCGTACCCATGGATTCCGCGCGCGCATGGCTACCAAAGCGGGGCGTCTTGTAATAAAGCGGCGACGTGCCAAGGGGCGGGCGCGACTCACTCCGTAACGCTGGCGTAATAACGTCGCGACGAAGATCACGACAACTATCAAAGACAACAACAAGGGCTCTGCGCCGTCCGCACGAATCCACCGTTTGCCGGACGCCGCTGCGTACAGCCGCGTGTTTGGCGGAGCCCGCCGCAGCCGAGATCAACTGTTCATCGTCCTGGCCCGGGCGAACGGCACAGATACGGCGCGACTTGGGCTGGCGATAGCGAAGAAGAACTGTCGCCTCGCGACCGGGCGCAATCGCTTGAAGCGCATCGTGAGAGAGTCATTCAGGCGACAGCAAGGCGAACTGGCCGGACTCGACATCGTGGTACTGGCCCAACGGGATGCGAGCCGCATGGACAATGCGACACTTTTTGACAGCTTGGCCAAACACTGGCAAAAAACCCGCTCCGCGAATGCTGCTGCAACGCTTGCAAGACCGCCAACAGGCCCGGGGCTAGATGGATAATCAACGACTGCTCGTCTGGGCCGCCTTCGGGCTCATGCTCTGGTTCACCTACCAGGCCTGGATGCAGGACTACGGGCCGCAACCGGCCCGGCCGGACGTGCCGACAGCGGCTGCGCCAGCGGACGAAGCGCCGCCGCCCGACGACCTCCCGGACCTGCTTGAACCGACGCTGGATACACCAGAGGCCGATCGCGGGCCGGCGCTGGATGCGCCGCAGGACAGGCCGCAGGAGGCGACCCCTGTCGGCGGCGACATCATCCGTGTTCGCACGGATGTGCTCGATGTCGAAATCAATACCCGCGGCGGCACCCTGCAGCAAGCGACACTGCTCAAGTATCCCGTAGCCAAGAACCGGCCCAACGAACTGGTGCAATTGCTCAGCCGGGAACGCGGCAATCTCGGTCTGATCCAGACCGGCCTGCGCAGCAGCGGCGACGGCGCGGAGCCTAACCACCTGGCCGACTTTCGCAGCACGGCGCAGGACTTCGATCTGGCGGGCAACGACGAACTGACAGTCTCCCTTGACTGGGCTGACGAGTCCGGCATAAGCGTCACCAAAGAGTACCGCTTCGCACGCGGCAGCTACATCATCCCGGTACGACAAACGGTAACGAACAAAAGCGACAGGGAGTGGCGTGGCGCCGAGTATGCACAGATCCAGCGGCACTCGGCGTCGCAGGGTTATTCCATGTTCGACGTCGATTCCTACTCCTTCCAGGGGCCGATCATTTACGACGGCGGGCGGTCCAGCAAACTGAAACGCGACGACTTGCTGTCTGACGGTCCGTACACGGTTAACACCACGGCCGGCTGGGTAGCAATGATCCAGCACCACTTCCTGAGCGGCATCGTGCCTGCGGCCGACGGTGACAAGCGGCTCAGCGTGTCGGTGCGGGATAACGTAGCGGTTGCCAGCGCCATCGGGGCCGCGCAGACAGTTGCTCCAGGCCAGAGCGAGACGTTCGAGACGACGCTGTTCGTTGGTCCGAAACTGCAAAGCCAGTTAGAAGACGTGGCACCGACGCTGAAGCTCACCGTCGATTACGGCTGGCTCACCATCGTTTCCGATCCCTTGTTCTGGTTGCTCAGCAAGGTGCACAGCGTCGTCGGCAACTGGGGCCTCGCCATCATCATCGTCACCATCCTGATCAAGCTGGTGTTCTACAAACTGACCGAGACCAGCGGACGGTCGATGGCCAAGATGCGCGAGATCCAGCCGCGCATGAAAGCGCTGCAGGAGCGCTACAAGGACGACCGGCAGCAATTGAGCCAGGCGATGATGGACCTCTACAAGCGCGAGAAAGTCAATCCGGCTGCGGGCTGCCTGCCGATATTGATCCAGATGCCGTTTTTCCTCGCCTTCTACTGGGTCCTGCTCGAAAGTGTCGAAATGCGCCAGGCGCCGTTCGCGCTGTGGATAACCGACCTGTCATCGCGCGACCCGTATTTCATCCTGCCGCTCATCATGGGCGCGGCCATGTTCCTGCAACAAAAGCTCAACCCGGCGCCGGCCGACCCGGTCCAGGCCAAGGTCATGCAGATCATGCCGATCGTGTTTACCGGTTTCTTTGCGTTCTTTCCGTCCGGACTCGTGCTGTACTGGGTAACGAACACGATCCTGTCGATCGCCCAGCAGTGGCATATTAACAAGGTTGTGCACGAAGAGACCGTCCGGCGCAAGTCGAGCAAGAAAGAGCTGCGCAAGAAGGACGGCAGCAAGAAAGAAGCAAAAAAGAAAGACAACGCTACGAAAGCTGACGACGAAAAAGACACGGACGACGAGTGAGCCGCTGCCGCGCGACTCAGTCGGCGAGACGCGAGCGCACCTTGACTTCGCCGTGCAGCGTTTTGTGAACGGGACATTTGTCGGCAATCTCCAGCATGCGCTGACGCACCTCGCTGCTCAGTGAACCCTCGAGTTCGATGGTCCGCTGCAACTCATCGATGCGACCGTCCCCGGTTTCACAGTCTTCGCAGTCCCGCACATGAATTTTTTTGTGGCGCACGCGAACCGTGACGGCATCGAGGTCGAGCTTCTTGTGATCGGCGTACATGCGCAAGGTCATCGACGTGCAGCTCGCGAGCGCAGCGGCCAGCAAATCGTATGGGGTCGGACCGCGATTCTCACCGCCCTGGTCCTCGGGTTCGTCTGCAACCAGCGGATGGCCGGCTGCGTTGATTTCGGTGGTAAATCCCTGGCGGGTGCGTACGGCGACCTCGCCCGCGTCGGCCGTGAGCCCGGCGCCTTCTTCGGCCGCAGGCAGGTATTTGCTCGCCCAGGCGGCCAGCACGCGGCCCGCATAACGGGAGTCGGACGCACTCGACAACAAATGATCGGCTTTGTCGAGACTCAGAAAGCTCTTCGGATGCTTGGCGGCCAGGAAAAGTTCGCTGGCTTCATCGATCGATACCGTATCGTCCAGCGGCGAGTGCAGGATGAGCAGGGCCTTGCGCAACGCGCCTACATTCTCTGGTAGCGGATGGCGCTCGAGGTCATCCAGGAAGTGCTGATGGATGTTGAAGCTCCGCCCTCCGAGTTCAACCTCGGCCGCTCCGCGGCTCTTGATGTCATCAATCGCCCCTGCAAACTGCTTGACGATATGCGACGGGTGCGACGGTGCGGCGATGGTCGCGACGGCAACTGCGGAGGGTATGTCGGCCGCGGCAAGCAGCAAGGCAGTACCGCCCAGCGAATGTCCGACGAGCAGGGCCGGCGCGGTAAACTCCTGCTCGAGATAGCGTGCAGCGGCCAGCAAGTCGGCGACGTTGTTCGAGAAACTCGTCGTGGCAAATTCCCCTTCACTTTCACCCAGCCCGGTAAAATCGAAACGCAATACCGCTATTCCGGCATCATTTAGCGTGCGAGCGATGTGCGTGGCGGCTTTGAGATTCCTGGAGCAGGTAAAACAATGAGCAAACAAGGCGTAGGCGCGCGGCTTCTGCGCAGGGGTGTCGAGCATGCCCGCAAGCGACTCGCCGTCGTCGTTCATAAAACTTACTTTCTGGTGAAGCGTGCGATGGGCCATGCTCGATTGACTCCTGTGGCACCGATAGAAGTAGGTGCGGCCTGAATGGACGTGCCAGCGTATTCGCACGATACGATTGTTGCCGCAGCCACGCCACCCGGCAGCGGCGGCATAGCGGTCGTGCGCATATCGGGACCGCTGGTCACCGACATCGCGCGGGCGATGCTGGGTAAACTCCCTGAGCCAAGAGTCGCCACGTTCGGCAGCTTCTGCGATGCCGGTGGCGCACTACTCGACCAAGGGATAGCACTGTATTTTCCTGCACCGCGGTCGTTCACTGGCGAAGCGGTACTGGAGCTGCATGGGCATGGCGGACCGATCGTGGTTTCCGGCCTGGTAGAGGCCGCGATACAGCAAGGGGCACGCCGCGCCGAACCCGGTGAGTTTTCGAAGCGCGCCTTTCTCAATGACAAACTCGACCTCGTGCAGGCGGAAGCAATTGCGGACCTCATCGGGAGTGGTACGTCCCAGGGTGCGCGAGCCGCCTTGCGCTCCCTGTCGGGCGCTTTTTCGGAGACTGTTATCGACCTGGCCGAACAACTCACGCGCTTGCGTATGCATGTCGAAGCGGCGATCGATTTTCCCGAAGAAGACATCGACTTTCTCTCGGACGACACACTTAAGGCGCGCTTGCTGGGCTGCGAAACGGCGTTTACGTCCCTCAGGCAGCGGGCCGCCATCGGCCGTGTACTGCGTGATGGTTACCGCGTTGTGCTTGTCGGCCGGCCGAATGCCGGTAAATCCAGCCTGCTCAATTTACTCGCTGGCGAAGAAACCGCGATCGTAACTGCGATCGCCGGCACCACTCGCGATGTTTTGCGCGAGTTGATCAATCTCAACGGACTGATGGTCGAGTTTGTGGATACCGCCGGGCTAAGAAACGATCCGGACCCGATCGAAGCCGAGGGCATCAGGCGCGCCCGTCTGGCGCTCGCGAATGCCGATGCCGTCCTGTGGATCACTGATGCGAGCGCGAGCGCCTCATACGAGGCTATCGACGAGGACCTGCCTGATGGCATCCCTGTGATCCAGGTGAGGAACAAGATCGACCTCAGCGGAGATCCGGCGGGTGTGCGCGTGGACGAACCGGCACAAGTCGCTATTTCCGCGAAAACCGGCGCCGGTGTCGATGCGCTGCGAGCGCTGATCTGCGAGCTCGCGGGCTATCGCGACCTGGGCGAAGGCGCCTACACGGCACGGCAACGGCACGTCGATGCACTCGATCGCGCCTGGCAGCATTTCCGCGCCGGCCAGCGCGCGTTTTCGGCAGCAAAAGCGGGCGAGTTGCTGGCCGAGGAACTGCGCCTCGCCGCCCGGGAACTGGGGGCAATCACCGGCGAAGTAACCAGCGACGAACTGCTAGGCCGCATTTTCTCCGAATTCTGCATCGGCAAGTAAGCACCCGTAGGTAGTGCCGGGGTCGACAATTCGTAGGTTTGGTTTGTGCGTAAGCAAGTATCGTTGGCCCCGGCAACGGCAACGCGGCAATAACTACGAATTTTCGACCCCGGCACTACCTACGCGGTACCGGCTGCGATTAGATCAGCAGGCCTTCGCGACGGTAGAGGCGCGTGCATACCCAGGCCAGGAGTGCGCCGATAGCGAGTGTGCCGGCGACAGAGACCGCCACGTGCAGGCCGACCAAGGGTTCGTTGCGAATGAGGCCGACCAGGAGCAAGTGCTGACTGAGGCTTGGGACAAACATAAGCAGGGTGCTGGGCCGCACCATCAGAATGCTGACGATCAGTATTGGCAGGGTCGGCGCCAGCAATACGACCGATAGCCAGGTCTGTGCTTCCTTGTAACTCTTCGTGAACGAGGCCACCAGCGTCATGAGCGTGGCACCGACCAGCGCAAACGGCAGCAGGAGCAGAAAGGCTATACCTACCACGACGGGTCCGAAATTGGGCGTCATGCCCAGCTGTTCGAGGGACACGAACTTCAGCACCACGAAAAACGATATCAGGCTAATGGCGAGTGACGCGGCCATGAAAACGCAGGCGGCCATAATCTTGCCGAGGATCAATTGGTCGCGCGTCACCGGCAGGCACAGGAGCGGTTCCAGCGACCCTCGTTCGCGCTCGCCCGCCGTCGTGTCGATTGCGAGGTTCATGCCGCCCGTTAACAACGCGAAGATAAAAAAGTAACTCATCATGCCGAGCAACATCGCGGAGCGGCCGCTTGGTGTCGACACATCGACAACATCGATATTCAATGGCCGCAATACCTGCGGACTAACACCCCGAGCCGACAGCCGCAACGCGGCGAGCTCCTGGCTGTAGCTCGCCAGTGCGCGCGTCGCCCGTCTCGATTCCCGTTCCGCGGCACGATTGGCCTGATCCGTGATTATCTCAACGGTAGCGGGCACGCCCTCGGCAAGATCGCGACCGAACGTCTCCGGGATGACAACCACGACATCATGAGTGCCGGACTCGACGGCCGTCATCGCCTCGGCGCGCGACCCGGGGGCAGCCGCGATGTCGATGTTGTGACTGCGCAGATAGCCTACCAGGTTCGGGGCGTGTTCCGCGCCAAGCACCGGCAACTCCAGCGTCTGGCTCACATCGCTCAGTGATTGCTTGAGAGACAGGTTGATCGCGAAAGCGAAGATAATGGGCCCGAACAAAGGTCCGAGCAGAAGCGCCGACATAAGCGTGCGGCGGTCGCGAAAGTTGTCGAGGACCTCCTTGCGAAAAACGATGCCGAGCGTTCTCATTCGGCTCGCTCCACTCGGCCGATCGCCTTTACGAACGCATCCTCCAGGTCGTCGCAACCGGTTGCCTGGCGAATGCCATCGGGCGTGTCGTGCAGCGCGACCTGGCCGGCGGCGATGATCACGATCTCGTCGCACAAGGCAGCGACTTCCTGCATAACGTGTGACGAAAAGAGCACGCACTTGCCGGCGGACTTCAACGCGCGAATGACCTCCCGCAACGCCCGCGTCGCCATGACGTCAAGCCCGTTGCTCGGCTCGTCGAGAATGACGTTTTGCGGTTCGTGCACCAGTGCGCGCGCCAGCGCCACTTTCGTGCGTTGTCCCTGCGAAAACCCCTTGGTGCGCCGGTCCGCAAAACTCGCGATATCAAGCTGGCGAACGATGTTGTCGACCCGGGCGTCGATGGCGTTCTCGTCGATGCCGTACAGGCGCGCGTAATACGCGATGTTCTCGCGCGCGGTGAGGTGTGGATAAAGCCCGGCGCCGTGCGGCAACGTACCGATGCGGCGGCGCGCATCGAGACTTTGCCCGGTGACGTCGATACCATCGATTCGTGCGCTGCCGCTGTCCGGTTTCATGACCGTGTAGAGAATGCGCAGCGTGGTCGACTTGCCAGCGCCGTTGGGACCGAGAAGCCCCGTGATACGACCATCAGCGGCGTCAAAGCTCACGCCACGCACAGCCTGCACGTCGCCAAACGATTTGTGCAGACGTTCGACGCGGATCATGGCGAGGGTCCCGTGAAGTCGAGGAAAAACGGCATGGCAAACTGGCGCTCGGCGAGGCATTGCTCGTCCAGGTCATCGACGCTCGCGCGCGCTACAAAGTCGGCCATGATTTCGGGGATGCAAGGGCGCGCCGCCTGGCCGTGACCCTGGTCGATGCCGACCAGGTGCCTGCTGTTTGTCATGCCGGCCGCCGCAAGTTCGGCAAACGCGGGCGGTGTCACCGGGTCGGCGTCGCCGGACAGCAGCAGCACGGGAAGGTCGGTCGTGATCGGCACATGCAGGCCGTCATCCAGCGCGCCCGCCGGCCATACGGAGCAGATTGCCTCCAGGGCATCGAGTTGCACCGGTCCCATGTAGGTTGCTTCGAGTGCTGCGCGGTCGACCGCATACGGGTCGAACAGTGGCGCGTCCTCGGTACACACCACCGCGTTGTGCATGCCGATGCTGAGCGCATCCGAGAGTGAGCTCACCACCATCCGGTACTGCGAGGCCAGCGGCCCGTAGTTGCCCGCCGCTGCTTCGTGGATCAGCAGCGGTATCAGCGCCGTCGTACTCGGGTGGTAACTGAGGATGCGCAGCGCGCCGGCCAGTTCGCCGTGGCCGAAGCGCACGCTCTCGCGTTGACCGGTGACCGGGTCACTGATATCCACCGTGACCGGCGCATCGATCAACCGCGACTTCAGCTGCGCAAATTTTCCGGCAATATCCGGAAAGCGCGTGGCGCACGATTCGTTCACGTCGCAGCGCGCAAATATCGCATTCAGTGCCTGTTGCGCTTCGATTGCAATGGTGGGGCCGAGTACCACCTGTGGTGGCAGCACGCCGTCGAGGATGACGGTACGCGTCGTCTCCGGATAGCGCCTGAGATAATGCTGCGCAACCCGCGAGCCGTACGAGACCCCGTAGACATTCAGCGCCGCATAACCTTGCACCTGGCGCAGCGCCTCGAGGTCGGATACGGCAACACTCGTGGTGAAGTAGCGAGGATCGTGCGGCAACTCGTCCAGGCATTGACGCGCCGCGGCGGCCGAGGCTTCCTTCGACAGCTCGCCTTCCAGGGCCTCCTCGTCGAACTCGCAGGTGAGCGCGGCCGATCGGCCGGTGCCGCGCTGATCCACGAGCAAAATGTCGCGGTTGCGGCGAATGGACTCGAAGGCGCTCGCTTGCGCAGCATAAAACTCGCTCGAGGCCTGGCCCGGCCCCCCGGCAATTGGTACGAAGGGATCAGGTTGCGGTTCCAGTGTCAGCGCCGGTATCACTGCCACGAACAGCGTGATGGTCGGAGATCCGGCCGCGGAGGGATCGAGAGGCCGTTCGAAATCCGCGCAGCGCGCCTTGATACCGGGATAGCCCGGTCCGGCATGAATACGACAGTCCTCGAACTCGAGCTGCGCCTGGGCCGGAGCCGGCAATAACAGGGCGAACAGGACGGCCAGCGCCCCGGCAGAAGTCTTTGCGGTCAATGTGGCTCCAGCTCGAATAAGCCCGGCTATCTTGGCCAGCCCATTGCCGAAATACAACCATCACGCGGCGTGCGCAATGGATCGCCCGTGATACGGGCTCCTACAGCGCGTCTTTCATAACCTGCAAGGCGCGCTCCAACGGTGCTTCCTTTGTGCGCGGCGGGCGAGCAGTCGCGTGGCTGCAGGCCGGCGCGCTACAATGCGCGCCCGGAAACTCAGCAACGCTGCGATCCTGCAATGCACAGCGACACCACATACGATGTCATCGTCATCGGCGGCGGCCACGCCGGTACGGAAGCGAGTCTCGCCGCCGCGCGCGCCG
Source organism: uncultured Woeseiaceae bacterium (assembly GCA_964452235.1). Lineage (GTDB taxonomy): Bacteria > Pseudomonadota > Gammaproteobacteria > Steroidobacterales > Woeseiaceae > IDS-8. Next base: position 978 of record CAYVLL010000037.1, on the reverse strand, counting down.
GTGCGCGTACCTTGTTGCTGACCCAGAATATCGCAACGCTCGGGCAGATGAGTTGCAATCCGGCGATCGGCGGCATCGGCAAAGGGCACCTCACGCGCGAGATCGATGCGCTGGGCGGCGCCATGGCGCGCGCCATCGACCGCGCCGGTATCCAGTTCCGCACGCTGAATTCCAGCAAGGGTCCCGCCGTGCGTGCGACCCGCGCACAGGCAGATCGCGAACTGTATCGAAGAGCCATTCGCAGCCTGCTGGAAAACCAGCCGGGGCTGTCGATCTTCCAGCAGTCCGTCACAGACCTGATCGTCGAGGGCGACAGCGTGACCGGCGTGGTGACAGGGCTCGGCCTGGAATTCCGCGCGCCCGCTGTCGTGCTGACCGTCGGCACGTTTCTCGGCGGCAGAATCCTTATCGGGCGCGAGGAGCACGCCGGCGGTCGCGCCGGCGACCCGCCGTCGACGCGCCTTGCGGCGCGCCTGCGCGAGATGCCTTTTCGCGTGGCGCGGCTCAAGACCGGCACGCCGCCGCGACTCGACGGGAAGACGCTGAATTTTTCCGTGATGACGGAGCAACCGGGCGATGAGCCGGTACCGGTGTTCTCGTTCCTCGGCCGGCGCGCCGAGCATCCGCGCCAGGTGCCTTGTCACATCACCAGGACTACCGAGGCGACGCACGACATCATTCGCGCGTCGCTCAGTGAATCGCCGATGTACTCCGGGCTTATCGACGGCGTCGGACCGCGTTACTGCCCGTCGGTCGAGGACAAGGTCGTGCGCTTTGCCGACAAGGCCTCGCACCAGGTATTTGTCGAGCCCGAAGGCTTGCATACGCGCGAGGTGTATCCCAACGGCATTTCCACAAGCCTGCCGTACGATACGCAACTGCGTTTCGTGCGCACCATTCCAGGCTTTGAAAATGCGCACATTACGCAGCCCGGTTACGCCATCGAATACGATTATTTCGATCCGCGCGACCTGAAGC
>CAYVLL010000036.1:0-15543 GCA_964452235.1 uncultured Woeseiaceae bacterium | reverse complement strand
CAGGGAGCGCAACTTCCTGCGCCTGAATGATCACTTCGATGTGTCGGCTATTCGGTCCAGAATCGACCAGTATCCCGCGGAGAAATGGCTGGAATCCGAGCGGGAGCGACTTTTCGATGTCCATCGGAACACCCAGGCGCTACAGCTGGTGCATTTCGAGGATCATCGATACAAGGAGCCCGACTACCGGGTTCTGTACGATGAATTCCGTGATGAACTGGGGCCGGTGATCGACTACGTCGCCAGGTACTACCAGAACAACGGCTTCATCGTGCGGCTTATCCTCGCGAAACTGCTTGCAGGCGGCGAGATCCCGAGACACACCGATGCAGGCTATTCACTGTTGAACTGCCACAGGATTCATCTGCCCATCACCACCAATGAAGACGTCGTGTTTCATGTCGGCGGCGAAGAAATCCATATGCAGGTCGGTGAGCTGTGGGAGATCAACAACGGCACGGTTCACGGGGTTGAAAATCGCGGCGCGGAGGACCGCATCCACCTCATTCTCGACTGGGTGCCCAACGAGGCAGGCAAACCGGTAGCCGAGCAGCTCGCGCCGGATCAACCGGATGGCGTCGATCGTGAGTCCGCCAACGCGGCCATGCTCGCTCCGATGATTGCGCAAGGTCATCGCTTGCACCAATCGGGGCAGATCGCCAAGGCCGAATCCCTGTACCGGCAGGTGCTGCATTTCGACGCCGATCACGTCATCGCCAACAATCTCATGGGCTTGTTATGCCTGCAGACAAAGCGCTTTGAAGAGGCGACGCAATATATCGAAAAAGCGCTATCCATCGCGCCGAACGATCCCCAGGCAGAAGCGAACCTCGGTATCGCACTGTATGGACTCGAGCGACTGGAAGAAGCGGCCGGGCACTTTCACAACTCGCTGAAGATGGCTCCGAACAATCCAAAGGTCTACAACAATCTCGGCAACATTTATTTCAGGCTGCGCCGCGTTGACGACGCTATTCTCTGCTATCGGCAGGCGCTGGCGATTCAGCCGAGCTATGCCGAGGTGCACTTCAACCTGGGCAGCGCACTGGCATCCAAACGTCGTTACGAGGAAGCGGTGGCAAGCCTGCAGCAGTGCCTTGCATTGCAGCCGGAGTTTCCCGAGGGCCGGCGAAGCCTGGCGCAGCTGCAACGGAAAATGGGCATCCTCTAGTGAAGCAGGCGAGCCGGTTTTCACGGCTTGTCCGGCAGGAGTTCGGCCCCTTTCTCCCACCCCCTCTTGGATGCCGCCCGGAGCAGCCGATTGTACAATCGACAAAACCGATCACTGTGAATTTAAAAATCCGTTTTACCGATTGAGATCGGGCTCGTATATTGATGTAGTGAGGCAGCCGATAGCGCGCTACATCAACTGGAGCCAGTAATGGACGGAAACAAGACCGAAACCGGTGGCAAATGCCCGGTGTTACACGGATCGCGTACAAGGGTAGGTGACGACAGCCCGGCGAACCATGACTGGTGGCCGAATCAGCTCAACCTGAAGATATTGCACCAGAACTCTCCTTCTTGCAGTCCGCTGGGTGAAGGGTTCGACTATGCGAAGGAATTCAGCTCGCTCGATCTGCAGGCGCTGAAGAAAGACCTCTATGCGCTCATGACCGACTCGCAGGAATGGTGGCCGGCTGACTACGGACACTACGGACCGTTTTTTATCCGGATGGCATGGCACAGTGCCGGTACCTATCGCATCGGCGACGGTCGTGGTGGCGCAGGCTCTGGTGGGCAACGCTTTGCTCCGCTCAACAGCTGGCCTGACAACGTCAACCTGGACAAGGCACGCCGCTTGCTGTGGCCCATCAAGCAGAAGTACGGCAACAAGATTTCCTGGGCCGATTTAATGGTGCTGACCGGCAACTGCGCCCTCGAGTCAATGGGATTCAAGACCTTTGGTTTTGGCGGCGGACGTGCGGATGTCTGGGAACCCGAAGAGGAAATCAACTGGGGCGCCGAACGCGAGTGGCTGGGCGACGAGCGATACAGTGGCGACAGGGATCTCGCGAATCCGCTGGCTGCCGTACAGATGGGTTTGATCTATGTAAACCCCGAGGGCCCGAATGGCAATCCGGACCCGCTTGCTTCGGCTCGTGACATTCGCGAGACCTTTGCGCGCATGGCGATGGATGATTATGAAACTGTCGCGCTGACAGCCGGTGGCCACACCTTCGGCAAAACGCACGGTGCGGGCGATGCCGCCAACGTGGGCCCTGAGCCCGAAGCCGCTCCAATTGAAGAGCAGGGGCTGGGCTGGAGCAATCGATTCGGCAGTGGCAAAGGTATCGACACCATCAGCAGCGGCCTCGAAGGCGCATGGACTCCCACGCCAACAACGTGGGACAACAGCTACTTCGACACGCTGTTCGGCTACGAGTGGGAGTTGACCCGTAGCCCTGCCGGTGCGCAGCAGTGGACGCCAAAAGAGGCTTCTGCCAAGGGTACCGTGCCCGACGCGCACGACCCGGTCAAACGCCATGCACCCATGATGTCGACTGCCGATATGGCGATGCGCGAAGATCCGGAATACCGCAGGATTTCAAAACACTTCCATGAGCATCCGGAGGAATTCGCCGATGCATTCGCGCGGGCATGGTACAAGCTGACGCATCGCGATATGGGTCCGCGTGCCCGCTATCTCGGCCCCGAGGTGCCGGCTGAAGAACTCATCTGGCAGGACCCGGTGCCGGCGGTCGATCATGAATTGATCGACAGTCAGGACATCGCGGCTCTCAAGCGCAGAATTCTTGCGGCAGGGTTGTCGGTTTCCCAACTGGTGTCCACTGCCTGGGCGTCTGCGGCGACCTTCCGCGGCTCGGATATGCGTGGAGGGGCAAACGGAGCGCGTATCCGCCTTGCTCCGCAAAAGGACTGGGACGTCAACCAGCCTGTGCAGCTGGCGCGAGTGCTCGAGACGCTCGAGGGAATCCGGACTGAATTCAACGCAGCGCAGTCAGGCAATAAAAAGGTGTCGCTCGCGGACCTTATTGTCCTCGGTGGCTCTGCTGCCATAGAGAAGGCCGCGCAAGATGCGGGGCAGCCGATCGACGTTCCATTCACTCCCGGCCGCACCGATGCATCGCAGGAACAGACCGATGTCGATTCCTTCGAACCGCTCGAGCTGGTCGCGGACGGGTTCCGCAACTACCTCAAGTCGAAGTACGCTGTGCCTGCCGAAGAATTGCTAATCGACCGGGCGCAATTGCTGACGCTGACGGCGCCGGAGATGACGGTACTGGTGGGTGGCATGCGAGTCCTGAATGCAAACACGGGGCAGGTGCAGCATGGCGTATTTACGGATCGGCCGGAGACGCTCAGTAATGACTTCTTCGTCAACCTGCTCGATATGGCTACAACCTGGAAGGTCTCTGAAGACGACGGCGAGGTATTCGAAGGACGCGATCGCAATTCGGGTCAACTGAAATGGACCGGCACGCGTGTCGATCTCGTCTTCGGCTCGAACTCGCAGCTGCGCGCCCTCGCAGAGGTCTATGCACAAAGCGACGCACAGGAAAAGTTCGTCCGCGACTTCGTGGCAGCATGGAACAAGGTGATGAACGCAGACCGCTTCGATCTCGCCTGACTTCGTAGGTAGTGCCGGGGTCGGAAATTCGTAGTTAACTTCGCGGCAGGTTGAACTGGTAAGCGTGTCGGGCCAGCGGTTCCGCCAGGCCAACCTGGTAGGTGTCCACCGCCACCTGGCCGTTGGCACGAACGGTAAATACCCGGAACATCGGCGTATGACGACTTTCGTCCGGGGTCTTGGTGCGTTCCAGCGCCGGAATGTGCAAGTAGTGGACGGCACCGATCTGCCTGGAGTGCTCCACGCGATCCATATCCATATGGAGATCCCCGGAAATGACGGCCGCCAGGTTCGGCTGTGCGACCACTTCGGAGAAGCCCGGGTGGGCAATTCCCTTGTCCGCGTTTTCGGGATAGACCCCGGTCTGTGCACCGTGCACGATCAACAGGACCGGCTTGGGCTGCAGGGACCGGATTTGCGTCAGCATCCATTCGATGCCCTGGTCGTTGAAATCACGACCAAAATCCGGTGACGCGAACACCAGCGCAACAGAGTCGTGTTCTATGACGTAGCTCGGCTCGTCGATGGCCTTTTTGCTCTGGCCCCAACGATTGGCAAACTCCAGGTAGCGCTCGACCGAACTGTCGTGCTCTTCATTACCCATAATCGGGTAGAACGGCAAAGTCAGTCGCTCCAGTACTTCAGTAGCATTTTCGTACTGGACCAGCGTACCTTTGTGAGCGATATCGCCCACACCTGCTACGAAATCAACAGGCTGCGTTTCCGCCAGCTTGTTCACATCGTCAACAGCTGCTGCCAGATTCGGAAACTGCGGCTCCGGCTTGGGTTCGGCGTCGCCAAGTACGGCGAAGCGCAGAACCACATCCTCACCGTGTTCGCTGTCGTTCGCGGTGCACCCCGCAAACGGCAAACACAGCATTAGCGCGGCGACCATTGCAATTTTTTGTACGAGTTTCATCTTGCTTCCTTTGCGGGTATTGCCAACTTCAATTGCCCCGCATGTTCCTGGCGACCTGCATTGTCAGGTTTCAGGATGAAGTTTTCCTTAAGCTGGCAGGTGCGCCGGATTGGCTACCAGCGGACGCCGACCGCGTCCCGCTACAGAACCTTTGGGACCTCGACGCTGAGTTTTATTCGTCGCCTTCCAGCTCCATCAGGCGTTGCGCGAGCTCGGCCCTGCGGTAGGGTTTGTGCAGCACCCTGGTGCTCGGTTTCAGCTCGCCGCGTTCAGCCAGCGTTTCAAGACCGTAACCGGATGTCAGCAACACCTTCAATTCCGGCCGCAGCTTCACCGCGGAGTTAGCGAGTTCGAGCCCGTTGACACCTCCCGGCATTACCACGTCACTGAACAGGATGTCGATCTGCTGGTCTTCCTGGAGGTGTGTCATTGCGTCCCTGCCGTCGATCGCCGCAATTACCGAGTAGCCGAGGCTCTCGACATTCGCAACAGCGTAAGCGCGTACGAAGGGGTCGTCTTCGACAACCAGCACCGTACCACGGCCGCTCGGTTTGCTGGTGACAGTCGGTGCCGGCGGATTGGAATGTTCCCCGACCTTCGCGGGGTTCGACGGCAGGTACATGCGAATTGTCGTACCAAGCCCCGGCGCGCTGTAGATCGTTACATGTCCGGCGGACTGTTTCACGAACCCGTACACCATGCTCAGGCCAAGCCCGCTGCCTTTGCCAACGTCCTTGGTGGTGAAAAAAGGCTCGAACGCCTTTTCCAGGACATCCCGCGTCATCCCCTGCCCGTCGTCGGTTACCGCAACCATCACGTAGTGTCCCGGTGGTACCTCGGGATGCAGCTCACGATACCGTTTGTCCAGCGGCACATTGGCCGACGAAATGGTGAGGCAGCCCCCGTTTGACATCGCGTCCTGGGCGTTGAGCGCGAGGTTCAGTATGGCGGACTCGAGCTGCGCGGGATCGGCATAAGCTTCCCACAGATCGACATCGAGCGCGGTGCGCACGTCGATATCTTCACGCAAGGTGCGCCGCAGCATCTGTTGCATCGACTTGATGAAATGATTGCAGTCAATTGCTACCGGCTGCAATGTCTGCCGTCGGCTGAATGCGAGGAGCCGCTGCGTCAGATCGGCGCCACGACTGCCGGCCAGCAAAATCATGTCGGCGAGTTCCTTCAGGTCGGGACGTGCCTTCAGTTCACCGGCAAGAAGTTCGGCATTGCCAATGATCACGGTAAGGAGATTGTTGAAGTCGTGTGCGATCCCGCCGGAGAGCTGGCCAACTGTCTCCATCTTCTGCGCCTGGACGAGTTGTTCCTGGGTCCTGTTGCGCTCCGTCAGGTCATGGATCATGCCGACAAACGTCGACTCGCCGTTCTCCTTGGCCTCACCGACGGAAAGATCCATCGGAAACGTCGAACCATCCTTGCGCTGACCGGATACCTCGCGGCCGATTCCAATGATTTTGGCTTCGCCGGTGCGCTTGTAGTTCTCAATGTAGCTGTCGTGCTGATCTCGATACGGTTGCGGCATCAGCATGTGTACGTTCTTGCCGATTACTTCGTCTTCGGAATAGCCGAACAGCCGTTCGCAGGCAGGATTGAAAGTCATGATCACGCCGCGCGCGTCGATCAGGATTACACCATCGACTGCAGTATCCAGGACGGTGCGCAGCCTGCTGGCGTCTTCGGTTACTGAACCCGACCTCTTTGACGTCATTTCTGTCCCCGGCCTGGGCGCCGGGGCGCCCGTGAGCGAGCAAAGTTGAGCGTCGTGTCGCTAACGGAATTATAGCGCGATTGCAGGGTCGTGGAATGTGTTGATTCACGTCACTTTTTACTGTTGCAATAGCCATCGATCCAGCCCGCCATGGCGCTGCGGTCACTTGTAATTCCGGAGTCGACCCCTTTCCGGGATGGAGGCCGGGAGAGCGCCGACCCGGATCTGCCGCGCCACTTCGACTTCATGATGCAGGTTCGGGTTTGCGAGCAGCGTGTCCGTCATCTGCGAGTGCTGGATGGCAATCGCTGCCTGCGCGGCGAGCGCGGGGGCAATCCACTCGTCGTGCCGGTCGAACTGGCCCGGCTGCACACCTAGCCATTGCATCACACCCAGCATTGCGTTCTCGTGACCGAGGATCGGCACGTTCAACGAAGAACGCAGCTCGAGGCCTTGTACCGTCGGCATCCGGCTTGTGCCCTGAAGACTGCGGCAACGCTTCGGACGCTGCCAGACCGCGCTCCCTTATGCCATATTATTATCGTTGTAAAGCGTTCTACCGGCCGGCATCTGCGTGCAGGTCTCGGCGCATATAATCATCGCATAGTTTTGGCAGGGCAACGCCCAAAATCGGCGGCATGCGTTATGTCCCGCCGCCGGGCGAGGCCCTGTACACATGGGGTTGCGGCGGCAAATTTGCCAGATTGCCAGGGCTGTGGTCCGGCATCAGTCATTTGAAGGACAGATGGGGTACAGATGGGAATACCCGCAACAACACCCGATGCGAGCTGGTGGTCGCCACAGGAAATTCCTGAGGGCCGCACTCTATCATGCCAACTCGGGTCACTGGTCCTGGACGTCCGGCATATTGCTGGCGAGTGGCAGTTGGCGAGTCGCTATATCGACGAGACGGCAGCGGCCGCCGATCCGGTACTGGAGTTGCACGAACGCGGTTTACAGGACGAGGCTATCGAACGGTATCTCTATCCCCGCGCCGCTGGCCGGCTCACGCTGACACCCCGACTGGCGGACCGGCCGGTCGTCATTCGTCCGCGACAGCTTGTCTACCTGCCTTCCGGCCAACAGACGACCATGTATCTTTCGACGCCTGTAACGATACGTATTGACGTTGACGAGCCGCCCGTAACTCTGCGAGAACTGCCCATGCTGCGCCTGTCGGACACCTGGTTCGGGCCTTCGACACGTGAAGGCGAGCTGTGCTATTCCGGAAAAACCACTGGCCGCCATGAGCTTGCCGACATACCGCGTCGGGTGCACCGGGCCGTTACGCCGCTTACCATCCGTAATAACGCCTCGACCGTTCTGCCACTTGAGAAAATCAGCCTGCCCGTTCCGGTTCTGTCGGTCTACGGTGCGGATGACGGGAGCCTCTGGACGCAGGGCCTGGTGATGGAGCGTGGCGGAGACTCCGATATGGCAGCTCTGAAGATCGACGAGACGCCGCCATCTTACGCTGGCGCGGTCAAGCTGCTCGCCGGACCACGCCAATTGCAGGCGCGCGGCGGTATTGTGCGTGCCTTCAGCCTGTTGTTCGGCGACGGATGATGCTCGACACACTGATCAATGCATTCACCGGCGATCGTGCAGCGCATCTGCTGCGCGCCGCAATCCTGCTGACACTGGGTGTCCTGTTCGCGTCGCTCGCGTCCCGGCTGGTGCGTCGAACGGCCGGCAAGCACCTGTCGCAGCATCACTTGCAGCTGGCTCGCCGACTCGTGTTCTATGGCATTCTTGCGCTCTTCGTCGCATCGGCACTGCGCGAGCTCGGTTTCAGTCTCGCCGTTCTGATGGGCGCCGCCGGTGTACTGACCGTCGCTATCGGTTTCGCGTCGCAAACCTCGGCCTCGAATCTCATCAGCGGCCTCTTCCTGATCGGCGAACGCCCGTTTTCAGTGGGTGACGTGATCAGGATCGGCGACACTACCGGTGAGGTGCTGTCGATCGACGCACTGTCCGTGAAACTGCGCACGTTCGATAATCTTTTCGTGCGCATACCAAACGAAACACTGATCAAGAGCCAGGTCACAACGCTGACCCGGTTTGCCATCCGGCGACTCGACCTTGTTCTCGGTGTTGCGTACAAGGAGGACATCAATGCCGTGCGCGATGTCCTGCTGTCGGTTGCAGATCGAAATACGATGTGTCTCGACGATCCGGCACCCCTGTTCATTTTCACGGGCTTCGGCGAGTCCTCCCTCGACATTCAGTTCTCCGTCTGGGCAAAGCGCGAAAACTTCCTGCCCTTGCGCAACTCCATTACGGCAGAGATCAAGGCGGCGTTCGATGCAGCGGGCATCGAGATTCCCTTTCCCCACCGCTCGCTGTATACGGGCGAGGCAACGCGCCCGTTTCCCGTTACCATCGTGTCGCGCGAGGCTGAAGCCGAAGACGTCCCGCCGCCGCGCGAGCAAGTTGAAGGGGTCGAACCGAATTCAGGCGGCTGAACGAAGAATCGGTTCGACCAGGTTCGTCACCATTAGAATGGGTTATTCGAAGCGGTTCACGCGCACGTCGCCCTGGCGGGTCCAGATCGCGAACGCATCCCCGCTCGGGTCGACCGCAACATTGGGCGTGTCAAAGCCGATCTGTCGCCCATAGCTGCCGATCCGTTCGGCGGACGTCCAGCCGTTATCGATCGTGTACCGGTTGCCCCAAACGGCGAATGCGTCGGCAATCGGCAGCGCGGGGTCGATCTCTTGCCATACGGCGACGGCGTGTCCGGTGGGATCCACCGCTATTTTCGGATCGAACGCGGTCCGGTTGCCGATCGCCTGCGGTGTGCTCCAGCCACTCGCTGTGTGGCGCGCTGCGTAAGGCAGCATTTCGAGCGTTCCATTGACGTTTTGCTGGCGTCGCCAGACTGCGATCGCGTTGCCCGCAGGGTCAATCGCGATTTGCGGGTCGTCGACGGAGCCGGCCATGTCCAGTTCCTGCGCCGGGGTCCATCCGCCCGTGCCGGTATGACGGCTCGCGTACATTGCCGCATCGAGCCCCAGTCCCTGCACCCAGACCACGAGTGCGTTGCCGTCGTCGTCGAGAACAGGGCGTGGTTGAACCGCTTCGAAAACATTGTTGACTGACACGAGCTCGGAGGCCGCCCAGCCGGCGCCAGGTGCGTAGCGCCGCGACCAGACGTCCCAGTCGAAATTGTTCAAGTCACGCATCGGCCAGACAGCGACTATATCGCCGTTGCCGTTCATGGCCACGCGCGGGTTCTCAACGACGTCATCGCTCTCGTCAATGATCCCGGCCGTGCCCCAACCGCTGCCGGCGGTATACCGGTTCGCCCACAGGTTCATGAACGTCCCGTCGAAATGCACCCATACCGCAACAGCGTCTCCCTGGCTGTTCACAGCGAAGTCCGGTTTGCCAAACACCTCGCCGGGATGGGTTTCGATGAACTCCGGTGTCTCCCAGCCCGTGCCGGGCACGTAGCGACTCGAGCGCACGCTGTTGTCACTGCTGTTGCTGTCGTACAGCGTCCAGACGGCGAGCGCGGAGCCGTCCGGGCCGAAGCCTAAGCGCGCTCCGTCGGCGAACACGTTCGCTGCGCTCTGCTCGAGCGGCGCGGCCGTGTCCCAGCCGACCCCGGCCGTGAAGACGTTCCACCAGATCTCGCTGCGGTCGAACGGACCCTGGGTCCATAGGGCAAGCGCGTTGCCGTCACGATCGAATGCGATGCGCGCCTCGCCGGTGTCGACGTTCTGCGAACTGATGGCGAGGTCCGCTTGCCATGCCGCGTCGCGCGTCCTGAACGTGACCGTCGCCGGTTCGAGCATCCGTTCGCCGCCGCTGCCCACGATATCGGTGGTCACGGTGAGCGTGTATTCGGTGAGGGGCAGCAACGCCGCATCAGGCTTGAGTGTCACCTGCTCGCCGGAAACGTCGAACGTCACGTCGACCTCGCCGGCATTGCTCGCGAGCGTTATTGCGCCCGCGATGACAGTAGCGGCATCGATATCCGCCGAGAACGTGAGAAGCGGCTCGATGGCGCGCGACACATCCTGGTCGTCTTCGGCCGGCGCAGAATCCGCCAACGCAAGCGGTCCGGTGCAGAAAATCTCGACATCGGTAATGTCTGCGCCGGCAACAGCACCGCTGCCCTTCTCCACCGTGCAGACATTGTCAGGCGATGTGGGCTGCGTCACGACGGTGACGTCGTAATCATCACCGTCGTCGAGTTCCGTCGTGAAGGTGAATGCGCCGTCGGCATCCAGCGTGAGTTCGTCGGCGGCACTGTTGGAGATTACGAGCCCGCTGCCGGTAAGCCCGGACACCGAGCCGCCGATGCTGAAAGTCTCATCCGGATCGTCGCCGGATCCGGAGCCGCCGGGATCGGGATCCGCCGGGCCCACAGGATTTGGCGGAGGATCGTCACCGCCGCTTCCGCCGCAGGCCGCGACGCCGAGTGAGAAAACCAGGACGAGAATCGGTAACGCATTCTTGTATGCCACTGTTCGGCCCCTCCACGGGAATTGTCTCTACGGGCATACAGGATCGGGCGTGGGAGTGGCTCATCGCCGGTGGCGAGCCGTTCCTCATGCGCTTCGGAACTTATCTTGAGTGGCCGTGGCAGGCGGCCGCTTCGCCGCGCGTGAGCCAATCACCGGGGAATTCCGGTATGCCCTCAGTGAGCGCAACCATTGAGGCGGCGCGCATCGCGGAGGGTCTGGACATGAACAAGCACGTAGCGGCGGGAAAGAGTAAACGCCCGGTTGACTTGCCACTGGCCGCAATTTTTTTCTTAGGCTTTGTCCCGGCGGTTGCCACAGCGGAGGGATACGCGATCTTTGGCGACGTCACGGCGTCCACCGACTACGTGTTTCGCGGTGTCTCGCAGACGATGTCCGGCCCGGCATTGCAGGGCTCGCTGGGAGTCGCGCACGACAGCGGGCTTTCGGCCTGGGTCTGGGGCTCCAATATCGACTATGTCGCCGAGGGCGATCCGGACGACGGAGCCCGGGTGGAGATTAACGCCGTAATGGCGTACGAGCATGCGTTTGGCGAACGCTTGGTGGCAACGGTCGGGCGCAGCGAGTACCTGTTCCCGGGCGTGAACCCGGGCCTCGATTACGACTATGGCGAGTGGTGGGGCGAGCTTGCGCTCGACGACCGGCATTACCTGTCGGCGTACCACTCCGACAGTGTCTTCAACACCGGCGAGCCGGGCTGGTACGCAGTCGCCGGCACGGGCATCGATCTGCCCGCCGGACTCGCGCTCGCCATCGGCGTTGGTCGGGCCGACCTGAGTCGCGCATTGGGCGAGTCGTACAACCACGTCGAGCTGGTACTGTCGGGTTCGTTCGACGCGTTGTCCTGGCAGCTGGCACTGCATGCCACCGACGGCAACGCGAAGGAGATGTTCTACGAGTCGGTCGTGGAGCCGCGGGCGGCGCTAACTGTGACTTACACGATCTGGTAGGGGGAGCGTCAGTCGGTCGTTACGAACCAGGGTAGTGTGAACCGATAGGTGTGCCGGTCCAGCGGCTTTTTCACGCCCACTTCATAAGTGTCCACCCGGACGACCCGGACGGTTACCTTATTGAGATCGAACAAGCCGAGTGACTCCGTAGCATCCGCACGTACCGGGTTTGGAACCTGCTACCAGAATGGATGCGCGCCACGGCGCGAAACCCGGGTATCACACAAAGAAACATCAAGCGAGGATCAAGTCTCGCTTACGGATTTTGCAGCCGCTGCCAGCGTTGCCGGATCGCTGAGCGAACGCGAATCGGGTACGGCAGTTCGCGAAACAACCGCTCGAACTCGCGCCGTTTGAAGCCGCTGCCGGCGAGATCGATTTCGGGCAGCCCCGCAAAGCGGCGGTTTTTGCGTGTCGACAGGTATAGCACATCGAGCAACGCTTTTTCGCGTGTCGCGATCCGGTAGGGCTGGTGCGTCTCACTCCATTCGGTGCCGTCCAGCATCAGCTCTGGTTTGATGCGGAAGAACTCGAATGTACCCACCGGCGACGTGAGGCGCCGGCCGCGGCCGGTCGTCGCAACCTGGACAGTCCGGGGCAGCTGTTCGATCACCGCGTGCAGATGAAGCGCGGTCAGAAACGACACATATCCCTGCTCCTTGCCGAGCAGATAGGGAACACAGGCCATTGGATGGAAGTGCGGGTGATTCGTGTTTGCCCAGGTGCCTTTGGTCACTTTGGTCAGGACCTGCTTTGCGGCAAAGCGATCGAGACGCTTCGACGCCGCCGACAGGCTCGAGCCGCTGGCGAGAGCAAAGTCGCGCGTCGAGAAAACGACGAACTCCGCCCTTTGCAAGTACTCAAGCATGACGTTGCAGCGCCTCAAAGACACTTGACTGCAGCGAGTCCCAGGCCGCCCGCGTACCAAACTCATCGCGGCTGCCGGCATCGAGGAATTCCACAACTTGTCCTTCGTATTCTTCCCAGCGAAGTGCGGCGAGGCACGCGATCGCGTCACTGACCGCAGCGCGTGGCAACAGGTCCTGTCGCACTGCTTCGGCGAAGTGGCCGCCCCGGATCAGTATCCCGAGATCGAAGACATCGCGCGCTTGCGTGATGGTGCGCCCCGCAAGTGCCGCGATTTTTTGAACAACAGCGGTGCTACCCGAGTAGTGACGGCACTGGTAGGCCAGTTTTTGATAGCGTCGTGCGATGCTGGTATCGACGAATTCGGTGACTGCCTCACTGCCGGGCTCGTCACTACGGCGAGAGAACTCGACCTTGGTCGGGAGCCGGACTCCCGACGTGCGAACCAGTGTGCAGCGAAACCGTTGCGTCGTCTCCGTATGCTTGGCTTTATACGGGTCGTTGACGTCGATCGAATCAATGCCGAAAGTCCTCAAGCTGCGCTGGAAGGCAGCATCGGCGAGAATCTTGTAGCCATTCTTTTTGAGCGTTGCGACGCTGCCCGCCAGGACGTCGATGTCCATGTCCTCGGAGTACCGCGGACTGTGGAAAAAGAATCGCAAGTTGACGCCTCCCTTCAGTACAAAGAGGCGGGCGTCGGCGAGGCTCAAGAGGCGTTCCAGGAAACAGAAGTGGAAAGCCTCGCGGATGTCGGGGTCGGACAGCATAATTAATTATGCGTTTACATTGAAGAATATGTCAATCAAGACGCTTATTTAATTGGGTGTTAGCGCTCTTTCAATGCAGTGCGTCGGATGACCGCGACAACCACAAGTCCGGCGAGCATGCCGACTGGCGCGAACACTCCGGGTCCGATGATGAATTCCAGTCCGTGCGGAAAACCGGGGAAAGTACGATTCGGCAAATAGGCCGTCCAGTACTCGAAGTTGACGAAGATTGCGACGGCAACAATCGGTAGCGAACCGCCAATGGCGTAGAGAGGCGGGCCGTCCGCGGACGGTCTGCGCCGGCGCCGGATCCACAGCACAATGGCGAGCAGCAGCAACGGCGCCAGTCCGAGCGCAGTGCAAACGGCGAGGTTCACGCGCGACGCCCTGTACTGGGCAGCAAGCGCGCCGGCGGTTTCCGGCAGCGCCATGCCGCTGGTCAATGCGACCAATATGAATATGAGCGGGGGAAGTGCGAGCAGCAGCAGCGCGCTCGCCAGCAGAATGCGATTTTCAGCCTGCATGTTCATATCGGATCGGCCCAATGCCTGTGGCCCGCTACAGAGGGCTCCGCCTGTACGCAAAGCGTGATCATAGCCGCTGCACGTCATCTCCGGCAGCGATTCACCGAAAAGACATTAGAGAGCTGGTGAGACTGGCGGATCTGTTGATCCCACTTCGCTTACTAGCAAGACGCAGTGAGGTCCACGAATGATCATGAAACTGACGCGGAAAAACTGATGCGCACTACGATCCGCCGAATTGCAGCGCTCGTCGGTGTGGCCTGCCTGCCGGCTGTGTCCCTGGCACTCGACGACTGCAGTGCCGAACTCGCGATATTCGATAACCGTATCGAGAACACAGATCACCCGGCCTACAACGTGCAGCTTGCGTTGCAGATGCGCCAGGGTATCGAGCAGAACTGCGGTTTCCTGGACGAGAAGGTGCTTGGCCACTTGCTGGACAATCTCGATGAAATCCTCCCTCCCGGTCCGAACGATGCACCGCGCGAGCGCCGTGCTGAGCCCTCCGTTGTGGCAGCCGACGATGGTGACCGTGCCGGGGTCACTTCGAGCGCGCCGCCGCGCCAATCGGCTGCCGTGGCATCGATGTCTGCTGCCAGTTCGCGCGGTCGATCGCTGGCGGCACAGTTCATCGATCGTCCGGACACCATGGACATGTTCGCGATCTGGGACATGGATATTCACAACGGCAATGCGCGCGTGCTTTACTCGACAACGCCGTCGACACCGCAGTTCGGTCAGTTGGACTGGCAAGCGTACGTCTACGTGGTGGAGATCGACGGCGACGGGCGAACAGCGCAGCACAAGGTGACCAGCCGGCAGGCGAGCGATCATGCCGCATTGGCGCTGCGTCGTGGTCACGACGAGATTATTTTCCAGCGGCGGATCGACCGGCCCAACGAACCCGCTACACTCGAACGCTGGTCCATTGCGCGGGCGGAACTCCTCTCCGCCGTGCCCCTACCCGATCCCGTGTGGCCGGATGGCACGCGGAATG
Source organism: uncultured Woeseiaceae bacterium (assembly GCA_964452235.1). Lineage (GTDB taxonomy): Bacteria > Pseudomonadota > Gammaproteobacteria > Steroidobacterales > Woeseiaceae > IDS-8. The sequence continues at coordinate 708 of CAYVLL010000036.1, read as the reverse complement.
ATTGGCAACCATTCCGGACGGCGACCAGCGACGGCAACGTCTTCTTTGGTGGCAGCAAGGCGACCGGCACTGGCGGCAAGTGGCTTGTTGCGTGGTTCGAATCGACACCGGACGGTACGATCGTCGGACAGGGGTCGGTGACTCGGCCGGACAAAACGGTGCCCTCCGCCTGGTTTGAAACGGGTAACGGCGGCGGCGGTCTCACCGTGTCCATATCCGCGGCATCGGAACGGGGCATTGAGTCATCGATCGATACGCCGATCCGGCGAGAAATTGGAGAACGTCGAATTCACGCGGTGGTCGCCGCTGAGAAACGGCTCCTGGTCGTCAATGACGATGGTACCGATGCGTGGGAGTCAACGGCACTCGAGCGCCAGTTGCTGTGGGGCGGCGACATGGCAATACCCAGAGACCTGCCGCCGACTGAGATGCTGCGACAGCAACAAGCACAAATGCTGTTGACGCAGTCTGTGGCTGCAGAAACCGGTGCAACCCGGACCGTGGACAGTCTCGACGTCGGCATGAAGCGCTTCGAGATGATCAAGCCGACGAGTGACAGTTACGCAGTGCTTGTGACCGTGCGCGCGGATCGCAGTGCCGATCCGCTGATTCACGGCCCGTACCTGCTGCATCTCGACCGCGCCGCGGGCATCCGGGAGATCTATTTGAATCCGCTCGCGGAGAAACTTGACACCCGCTTCACGCTGC
>CAYVLL010000035.1:8531-16510 GCA_964452235.1 uncultured Woeseiaceae bacterium | reverse complement strand
CGCCAGATCAAAGGCCTTGACCAACTGCCATTAGACACAAGGTATCTTTGCAGCGCGGGGATACCCTACTTGACGATCTTCAGGTGCGAACGATCGCTGCGTGGCGCTTCCTTGTCCTCGGGATCCGGTGGTTCCGGCTGTTCCGTGCCATGCGAAAAAATCATGCCTTGTCCCGTCTCTTTGGCATAAATGCCGAGGACTGATGCGATCGGCACCCAGACATCAAAGGGTTTGCCACTGAAGCGCGCGCGAAAACTGACAGAGTCGTTGTTCAGCTTCAGGTTATGTGCGGCTGAATAGCTGATGTTCAGGATGATCTTCCCTTCCTTGACGTGTTCTTGCGGTACGGTCACGCCGTCGACAGATGCGTCGACGACAATGTGCGGGGTATGGCCGTTATCGCCCATCCATTCGTGCATGGCACGCACCAGGTAAGGCCGCTTGGATCGGCTGGGTGTTGTCAACGGCGTGAACACGGACAATTCATGAATTGTCCGTATTAAAGCCGCATTTCCTGTTCCAGCTCTGTCAGACTTTGCTGAAACGAACGGCGTTCAAAGAGGCGCTTCATGTAGTCCTCGACCGAAGACGCGCGTGATCCGAGGTCGATACCGTAGATCGGAAGACGCCACAACACCGGCGCAATGGTGCAATCAACCAGTGAAAATTCCTCGCTGAGGAAAAACTGCTTCGCACTGAACAGATCGGCACTCGCCAATATGCTCTCGCGAAGCATCTTTTTCGACTTGCTCGACAGCTTACGCTCCCCGTCGGCCTCGAATTCCTCCGCAAGGCGATACCAATCGGTTTCGATGCGAAACAGGGCCAGTCGGAATTGAGCACGTGTAACCGGATCGACCGGCATCAGAGGCGGATGCGGGAAGCGCTCGTCCAGGTACTCGATGATGACGCGCGAATCATAAAGCACCAGGTCGCGATCGACGAGAGTCGGCACCGTGTGATAAGGATTGAGATCCATGAGATCTTCCGGAAGATCCGGACCATCCACATTTGCAATATCGATATTGATGTTCTTTTCAGCCAGGACGAGACGCGTCCGGTGGCTATGGATGCACATGGGCCGGGAAAACAAGGTCATAACGGATCGTCGATTGGCAATTACTGCCATTGTAGTTTCACCTCGGAACTGAGCGTTCTGGTTTAGGGCTCGGCATGCAATTTCAAATCCGGGGAGGTCTCGTTACGAGACGTCTTTCCAGATCTGATTCTTCAGCATTGAGGCGATAATCAAAAACAAAGTCAGATAAAGCAGTACCCATACACCCAGTACCCGACGCGTACCGCGTATCGGCTCGCCGATGTATTCGAGAAAATTGACTGTATCGCGAACAAAGGCATCGTAATCCTCCGCCGATAAAGTGCCTGGCGTAACGCTCTCAAATCCACTGAATCGCGGCGCACCGCCCACTTCAGCATCGGGCATTTCGAAAATCGCGGTCTGGTAACCCTGTAGCTCCCAGAGAACGTGCGGCATACTGGTACCTGCCAGGAACACGTTGTTCACGCCAGTAGGGCTGCGTTCGTCCAGGTAGAAGCCCTTGAGGAAATTGTAGATATAGTCCGTACCCTTGGACCTCGCTATCAGTGACATATCGGGCGGGGCCTGCCCGAACCACTGCGCGCCATCTTCTGCCGACATCGTTGCCTGAATGGTCTCGAAAGTTTGTTCCGCGTTGAACATCAGGTACTCGACGAGATGATCCTCGGTGAGCTCAAGTCCATCAGCGAGGGTGTTGTAACGAACGTATTTCGCAGAATGACAGCCAGAGCAGTAGTTCATGAAATTTCGTGCACCTCGTTGCAGCGAGGCGACGTTGCTTACGTCGTTTCCGGCGGGTTCCAGGGCAACACCACCGCTGGCGGCAAAGGCCAGCGACGACATCAGGAGTCCCGCGAGCGCCAGGCCGTAGCCACTGAGCCTAACCATGGTAAACCACCCGGTCAGGTACCGGTTTGGTCTTGTCGATCGTCGAGTAATACGGCATCAGAAGAAAGAACGCGAAGTAGATAATGGTAAACAATCGGGCAAGGTTGACGTATATGCCTTCGGACGGCTGCAGTCCCAGCCAGCCCAGGGCGAAAAAGCTGATCACGAAAAGTCCGAGCGCCGAGCGATATATCCAGCCCCGGTAGCGTATCGATCGGACGCGGCAGCGATCCAGCCACGGCAGGAAGAGCGGCAGAACGACTGCGGCGCCCATGAGCACTGCGCCCCACAACTTGTTCGGCACCGCACGCAAAATGGCGTAATAAGGGGTGAAGTACCAAACCGGCGCGATGTGCTCAGGCGTCACGAGGGTATTCGCGGGCTCGAAATTCGCATGTTCGAGGAAGTAACCGCCCATGTCGGGCGCAAAAAACACCACCGCTGAAAAAATCATGAGAAAGACGATGATGGCGACAAGATCCTTGCTCGTATGATAGGGATGAAACGCCACTCCATCGAGCGGCACACCGTCCGGGCCCTTGTGTTCCTTGATCTCTATACCGTCCGGATTGTTCGAACCGACTTCGTGCAATGCAACGATATGCACGAATACGAGACCGATCAGGGCCAGCGGAAGCGCAATTACGTGCAGGGCAAAAAACCGATTGAGCGTAATATCGGAGATCGCGTAGTCGCCCTTGATGTATTCGACCAGCGCGTCGCCAACAAACGGGATGGCACCAAAGAGCGAAATAATGACCTGCGCCCCCCAGTAGGACATCTGTCCCCAGGGCAGCAGGTAGCCAGCGAATGCTTCCGCCATCAGCACGAAGAAAATCAACATGCCGATGATCCATATGAGTTCGCGGGGCTTCTTGTACGAACCGTAAAGCATGGCACGGAACATGTGCAGATAGACGACGATGAAGAAGAACGAAGCGCCGGTCGAGTGGAGATAACGCATCAGCCAGCCCCATGACACATCGCGCATGATGTACTCGACGGACGCGAAGGCCTCGTCCGCCGAAGGCTTGTAGTTCATCGTGAGGAAAATGCCGGTCACAATCTGAATGACCAGAACCACAATGGCCAAAACGCCGAACACGTACCAGATATTGAAGTTCTTGGAGGCGTAATACTCGGTGGCGTGGTAGCGCATGGTTTCCGACAGCGGGAAACGGTCGTCGATCCACTTGAGGAAACCGCCTTTCGGCTTGCCGATCTCGGATTCGATGCGCGCCATTATGCTGCTCCGGAATCGCTGCCGATCATGATCAGGTTATCGCGCGTGAAGCGGTAAGGCGGGACACGCAGGTTGGTCGGCGCAGGTACGCCGGAGTACACACGGCCTGCCAGGTCAAAACGCGAGCCGTGACAGGGACAGAAAAAGCCGCCGAACCAGTTGTCGCGTGCCCGAACATCGAACTCCGCCAGAGGCGCACACCCCAGATGCGTGCACGACCCTTCGACCACCAGGTACTCGGGCCTGATCGATCGATGTGCATTGGCGGCGTAATCCGGCTGATCGGATTCAGCCGAATCCGGATCGCGCAGGAAACCGGTTGCATCCGACAGCCGATTCAGCATCTCGGGGTCGCGACGCAATACGAACACCAGCTTGCCACGCCAGATAACGCGCACCATCTCGCCGGGCTCCAGGGTATCCAGGGGCACCTCTACAGGGGCGCCGAGCGCTAACGCCCGGGCGCTTGGTTGCAGGGAGGACAGAAACGGTATGGCGGCGAGGGCGATGCCCCCCCCTCCGGCTACGGCGGTGGCAACAGTCAGAAAGTGACGTCTGTTGCGATCAACGTCGTCGGTCATCAGGCGCTCCCATGCTCCGGCCAGCTGGCTGCGTGTCAAAAATCAGTCGGCCGCTATTGTCAGTTTGAATAATTTCAATTTGGAAGAATTCACGGGATGCTGATCGCGATGCGCGCATGCGTAGCTTCCCGGTTTGCTTCCTGCTCAAGCTGTTCAGCCTACGTTCTCACACAGCCTCTGTTTTCCGGGCGATTTTGCTTAGTTCGAAAACTGGTAGATTTGCAGCAGACCCGGTTTGCCGTCAGGATGGCGGCAGCTTCGGGTCTGAGTGCGGAATCAATGCGGCATTATACACGGGGCCCGGCAAAATTGGCTAGGCGTCGCGGTTACGCCACGGCGGGATGCAACACTCACCGATAACGGGCATCGACGGCACGACGGATCGGAATTTTTATCGGTATTTTCGTGGGATTTTCGGTGGCTCGAGTCAAATCAATAGCGCTTTTCCTGTTCCAGTCCGTGATCGTCGGGCTTGCGGTGGCGTTCGTGGTCATCCTGCTGCGGCCGCAGTTGTTGCCGATTCTGAACGGCTCGATCGGCGGCAGCAGTGCCGCCCCCGCCAGCTATGCTGACGCGGTGGACATCAGCGCTCCTGCAGTAGCCAACGTGTATACGCGACGACTGGTCCAGTCCGGTGCGGCAGTTGATGACCAGGACCGTTTCCGCCTGAATACCAGTCTCGGTTCCGCGGTGGTCATCGACCCGGAGGGCTACCTGGTTACCAACTACCATGTCGTCGCGGACGCCGCCGAAATTCGGGTCCAGTTGGCGGACGGTCGCATTTCCAATCCGCAGGTAGTGGGGCTCGACGCAGAAACAGACCTCGCACTGTTGAAGGTCGATCTGGGAATCCTGCCGGCAATTCCCCTGGGTCGCTCCGACAACGTCAGAATCGGTGACGTGGTGCTCGCTATCGGCAATCCGTATGGCCTGACCAAGACTGTCACGCAGGGAATTGTCAGCGCTACGGGGCGCGGCATGCTGAGCCTTGCAACCTTCGAGAATTTTATCCAGACCGACGCTGCAATCAATGAGGGTAATTCAGGGGGAGCGCTGATCAATACACTGGGTGAACTGGTTGGCATCAATACCGCGGTCCTCGCTCAGGATGCGGGCACCGAGGGGATCAGTTTCGCGATACCCGTTGACCTCGTGCGCGGGGTCGTGGATGAAATCAAGAAACACGGTCGGGTCATTCGCGGCTGGGCCGGACTGCAACCGGATGAGTTGACGCGCGCGGAATCCGAAGAACTGGGCCTGGAGCCGAACGTCGGCATAATCCTGACGCGCGTATTTGAGGGAGGTCCGGCTTCCGAAGCGGGCCTGCGGCAGGGAGATGTGATTCTTGCAATCAACGACAATCCGATTCGCACGGCACAACAGGCACGATTGCTGGTTGCCGCCCTCGAACCCGGCGACCGGATCGAATTGCTGGGCTGGCGTGACCAACAACCGTTCACAGTGCATCTTACAGCAGCGGAGCGACCGCTCGAGTAAGGCTGCCGGAGTCAGCAGCACGAAACGTGTTCAGCGCGGGACTCGCCGAATATTGGCACCCAGTTGCCGCAGTTTCTCTTCTATTCGCTCGTAACCGCGATCCACATGGTAGATGCGATCGACCAGGGTCTCGCCTTCTGCAGCGAGTCCGGCCAGCACGAGCCCGGCGGAGGCACGCAAATCGGTCGCCATGACGGGCGCGGCTGTTAATTTCTGAACGCCGGTGCACACAGCGGTATTTCCTTCGATGCGAATATTCGCACCCATGCGCTGCAGTTCCAGCACGTGCTGGAAGCGATTTTCGAAAATGGTTTCTGTAACGGTGCCGACGCCATGCGCAATGGCGTTCATGGCACACAACTGCGCCTGCATATCAGTGGGAAAAGCCGGGTAAGGCATGGTGCGTACATCGACCGCAGCCGGGCGTCGGCCGCCCATGTCGAGCTCGATCCAATCGTCGCCCTGTGTAATCGTCGCTCCCGCCTCCTTGAGTTTGATCAATACGGCTTCAAGACAACGCGGATCGGTTCGCCGGGCGCGCACGCAGCCGCGGGTCATGGCTGCAGCCACCAGGTACGTACCGGTTTCGATACGATCAGGCAGTACCGCGTAGGTCGTACCCTTCAGCTCAGTCACACCGGCCACGTGAATTGTGCTGCTGCCAGCGCCACTGATCCGGGCACCCATACCATTCAGGAAATCCGCCAGGTCGGCTACCTCCGGTTCCCGGGCTGCGTTCTCCAGAACGGTTTCGCCCTGCGCCAGAACCGCGGCCATCATCAGGTTCTCGGTACCGGTGACCGTGACGGTATCGAAAACGATATGGGCCCCTTTGAGTCGTTTGGCGCGCGCCCGGATGTAACCGTTTTCGACGACTACCTGCGCACCCATGCTCTGCAGGCCCTTCACATGCAAGTTGACCGGCCGCGCGCCGATTGCACAGCCGCCCGGCAACGATACGTCAGCCTCGCCAAAACGACTAAGCAAGGGACCGAGTACCAGGATGGACGCACGCATGGTCTTGACGAGTTCGTATGGGGCGCGGTATTCGTTCACGCTGCTGACGTCGACCTCGACATTGAGCTTGTCATCGAAGGTGACGGCGGCGCCCATGCTCTGCAGCAACGTAATGGTGGTTGTCACATCCTTGAGATGCGGCACGTTGCTGATCGTAACCGGCTCCGATGCAAGTAACGTTCCGGCAAGAATCGGCAACGCTGCATTCTTCGCACCGGAAATGATGACTTCGCCTTCCAGTCGGGCTCCACCGGTGATGAGCAGCTTGTCCAAGTCAGTCGGATTCCGCTTCCGATGCTCGTCGTCGCTGCCACTCTTCCGGTGTGTACGCTTGAATCGAAAGGGCGTGGATATCGTTTCCCATGCGTTCGCCGAGGCAACTGTACACCGCCTGGTGGCGGGCCAGGCGACCCTTGCCGGCGAAGCTCTCGGCGACGATGACTGCCTGAAAATGCGTGTTGTCGTCACTGGAGACCTGAACCATCGCCTCTGGTAAGCCTGCTGCGATGAGGCCCTCGATCCCTTTTGAGTCCATAATTCCCTGCCGTGAGTAAGCTGCGATTGTGTATTATGGCATTTTGCATCCGGAATACCTTGTGTGTGCAGGTAGCCTCAGGACTCGATGAAACACTCACCTGTCTCCTCAGCCGTTCTGGCTTGCCGGAGTAACATCGCGATTCGTCCAACCCCTTGAGACAGGCAGCTGATGCTCGGAAGCTTGCTTGAAGTTGCCGCTGGCCTGGTACTCCTGGTTCTGGGTGCCGACCGGTTCGTGCACGGCGCTGCCTCCACGGCGCGCAATCTCGGCGTTGCGCCGCTACTGATCGGGTTGACGGTGGTGGCGCTTGCCACCTCTGCGCCTGAAATTCTGGTATCGATTGTCGCTTCGCTGCGCGGTGACCCGGAACTTGCCATCGGCAACGCCATCGGCTCCAACATCGTTAATATCGGTCTTGTTCTTGGCGGTGTTGCATTGATTCGCCCCATCAAGCTGACGTCCGAAACGCTGCGCAGCGAGATGCCGGCGTTACTTGCTGTAACTCTTTTGACTGTGTCCCTGTTTCTGGACGCTTACCTCAGTCGCGTTGATGGCATCGTATTACTGATTGCACTCGTCATCGTCATGATCTGGCTTACACGACTTGGCCTGCGCTCCGCAGAAAATGACCCGATATTGGCGGAGTACGATGCGGAGATACCTCGCGACGTCAGTATGAAGAAGGCTGTTTTCTGGCTCGTCGTGGGGCTGGCCATCCTCTTGGTCGGCGCCGAGCTGATGGTCAACGGCGCAATTGATATTGCACGCGCACTGGGCGTTTCTGAAGTTGTCATCGGCATCGTTCTGGTTGCGTTTGCGACGAGCCTTCCCGAGCTGGCCGTATCGCTGGTCAGTGCAATCAAGGGAGAATACGGCCTTGCGATCGGCAACGTAGTGGGCTCCAATATTTTCAACCTGCTGGCCGTCATCGGCGTCGCCGCCGTAATCGAACCAGCCACCCTGCCGCCCACCGTCCTGTCACTGCACGTTTTCGTTATGACGGCATTCACCCTGGTATTGTTTGCGATGACGTATGAATACGGGCGGGCATGCCGAATCAGCCGACTCGAAGGTGCCGCCCTGTTGGCTGCATTTATCGCATACGACACTTACGTGGTTATGCAACACATATAGAACCGCTCGCGCAGTTCCGGA